>DBIH01000168.1 GCA_002296885.1 Flavobacterium sp. UBA807
GGAAATCAGATTACATGGTTGGTCCTGCACAACAATGTTATCTGTCATCACAATCATTTCGTCCGAAAGCTGAATTGCCAAATCGATGTCATGTGTGGAAAACAAAATACATTTATCGGTTTCGTGGGCTAATTTTTTCAGCAGCTTAAAAACTGAAACTTTGTGCAGAATGTCAAGATGCGTTGTTGGCTCATCAAGTATAATGATAGAAGTTTCCTGAGCCAAAGCTCTTGCAATCATCACTTTTTGTAATTGCCCGTCACTGATTTCATAATGTTTTTTTGTTGCCAAATGTTCAATTTGTGTGAGCTTCATCACTTCGTTTACTTTTTCCAAATCATTTGGCGAAAGCTTTCCAAGCCAGTTGGTATAAGGCTGTCTTCCCAAAGCAACCAATTCAAAAACCGTCAGGTTGCTTGGCGGAAGTTTTTCTGTCAACACCAAGCTCAGGTTTTGTGCTAAAGTCAGAGGTGAAAAGTATTGTATATTCTTTCCATTCAAAAAAACCGTTCCCGATAGTGGTTTCTGAATTCCGGTCAACGTTCGCAATAAAGTTGATTTCCCTATACCATTAGCACCAACAATCGTAATCAGTTTGCCTTTCTCTAAGTTTAGATTTAGATTTTGAGCAATAATATTCTTCTCCATTTTGGTTTTGTAACCAATGGATAAATCTGAAGTAACTACTATGTTTTTATTCAAACTCATGACTGGATACTTTTTTTCCTGACAATCAGCCAAATCACGATTGGAGCACCAACAAGCGAGGTTATGGCGTTTATTGGCAAAGTAAATTCCATTCCCGGCATTTGTGAAATTAAATCACACAGCAGCATTATGATAGAGCCGATTAGAATTGTACCGAAGAAAAGTGTTTTATGATTGCTCGTCTGGAAAACCAGTTTTGTTAGATGAGGTACTGCTAATCCAACAAAGGCAATTGGCCCGACAAAGGCAGTAATGCTTCCGGTTAAAATGCTGGTCGAGAATATGATAGTGTACTTTGTTCTTTTGAAATTCAGTCCCATGCTTTTTGCATAGTTTTCACCCAACAATAAGGCATTTAAAGGTTTTAATGAAAAGATGCTAAGGGAAACACCAATAACAACCGTAACAATCAAAAAAGTAATGTTATTCCATGACATGTTTCCAATACTTCCCATCGACCAGAATGTGTATTTCTGTAATTGCTCGGCGGTGCTGAAATACGTCAGGACATTCACAATTGCACTTGTAAAACTGCTGAACATTAATCCAACAATTAGGATCGACATCACATCTTTTAAATGATTTGAAACCAAAACAATCAAAAGCAAAACCAATAAACTTCCGATACAGGAAGCTAAAATAATTCCATAAGAAGAAATGAAAAATCCAGCCAAAGCCGTAGGAAGAAATCCGGCACCAAGTATCACAAATGCCACACCTAAGCTCGAACCTGAACTCAAGCCTAAAACATAGGGTCCAGCTAGTGGATTCCTGAAAAAGGTTTGCATCAGTAAACCGCTTATTGAAAGTGCAACGCCGACTAAAACAGCCGTAATCGCTTTAGGCAAGCGATAATTCACAATGATATAATTCCAGGTTTCCTTACTGGCATTGGAGCCCATCAATGATTTAAAAACTTCTTTAACCGGAATTGTGACCTGACCAAAAGAAATATTCAAAAGCAGTGTCAGCAGCAAAGCAATTGACAGCACGGAGAATAATATGACGTTTCGGTTTTTCAACTATTTTAATTTTTCAAAGAAAAAAGGCTGGTAACCACGTAGCAATTCGGGATGCAAAATCTTGACAAGGTCTTTCATCACAAGGTCAGGGCGGTTTGGTGCTAATTCGTAATAAAGAATGCCGCCTGTTTTTCCTTTTTTCCTTGTGAACGAATATACATTTTTATTTGCAAAAGCATCAAATTGGGCATAATGTGGATTGGCATCAGTCATTTCCTTTAATGTTGAAAACTGTCCGGAAGTTATCCAGATGTTGGCATTTTTAGCTTTTTCAAAAACAGTTTCAAATGACAAAGATAAACTTCCGGTTCCACTGGTTTCTTTCCACAAATAATCGCTTTTGGCTTCTTTGAGCATCAGGCTTCCCCAGCTTGTTCCTTTAGGAAGATACCAACGGTCTTCAAACATATCACCAGCAAGAACGGTTGGAGTAGTGGTAGCTCTTTTTGCAATTTGGATAGTCTTTAAATAATCTTTTTCGATTTTGGTAAACAGTTCATCAGCTTGTTTTTGCTTGCCATATAAAGCACCGAAAAACTTAATCCATTCCGCTTTTCCCAATGGAGTTTCTTCGTTCCAGTCGCCGTTAAGCATCACTTTTAAACCACTTTTCTGCAAATTATCTAAAGACGGATTGTTGTTGTCAATGCCATAGCCAATGATAACGTCAGGTTGCAGATCGAGTAAAACTTCAATATTCAGCGATTGATTATTTCCAAGTTCCTTTATTTTTTTTGCATCAATGAGCGCACGAACTTTTTCAGAAGAAATATAATTAAGGTTTGGAAAACCGATCAATGATTTTTCTACGTTGAGCATTTCAAGTGACGGAATATGTGTTGTTGAGGTAACTACGATCTTATTAATCGGAATTGGGATAACCGGATTCTTTTTTAAGCTGTCGGGTATAATTCCGTTTTTTTCTTTCAGAATGTAAGTATAGTTTTTGGTAGCTTTTGGCCAGGGATTTTTAACTGTTACGACCGAATAACCGGAATAATTTTCAATCGAAAAACCTTTGGCATAGTGAACTGTATTTTTATGAGATGTAACTGTTTCTGGCTTTGTTTCGTTTTTGCATTTAATGAACAAAAAGGGAATTAGTGTTAAAAATAAGGCGCTGCGAAAGATTTTCATCAAATTGTTTTTTACAAAAGTATTGTTTTGTTTTTAATTAATACTTTACATTTGCACCCGAATTGAGGTTGTGATTTTTGTTTTCAAAATCGCATTAAAAGGGAATTTGGATAAATACCAAAGCTGTTCCCGCAACTGTAAGCTACAAAGCTTGTTGTTATCTGCAAAACCATTGTCTCGTCAGAAGACGAGATGAGAAGGTCGACAACAAGACGCAAGCCAGGAAACCTGCCCAATTCATCTGAGTAACAAACTTTCGGGAAAAAAGGTTTGGGTATGGGTAAATTCTATGCTTTTCTCCCAGGATTATTTAAATTATTGTTGAATTTAAAATGAAAAAAGTATTTAAAATCAGTGCAGTTTTTGCATTGATAACTTCTTGTGCAATGGCACAGGAACAGGATTCTGTAAAAGTGAATCCGTTGAAAGAAGTGGTGATTTCGGACACCAAATTTGCACAGAGCAAAGAAAAATCGGGGAAAGTCATTGAAGTGATTTCGGCTAAAGATTTAGAAAAAAAATCGGGGCAGAGCCTCGCAACTGTTTTAAGCCAGATTGCCGGAATTGAAATAAACGGAAATCAATCGGCTAATGGAAAAAATCTGGGCTATTACATTCGTGGTGGTAAAAACCGTCAGGTGTTGATTTTGATTGACGGAATTCCGATGACGGATGCTTCAGGAATTAGTTTTGAATTTGATTTAAGGCTTTTGCCGATTGAGCAGGTTGAAAAAATTGAAATTATGAAAGGTGCGGCAAGCACGTTATACGGAACCGGCGCTGCAACAGGAGTAATCAATATTACATTGAAAAAATCCGCTAAAAAAGAAATTCAGGGCAATGCCTATGTGAATATTGGTTCGAATAATACTTCGGATAACCATCATTACAACGGACATGATTTTAATCAGGGACTTTCTGTAAGTGGTGATGTTAAAAAAGTGAATTATTTCGCTGGTTTTAACAGTACAGAAACCAAAGGAATGTCTCAGATAGCTGGCGAAAACTACGAGCCGGATAGTTTTTCGAGACAAAATCTTTTGGGAAAAGTTGGTTTTAAAGCGACCAATAAATTTTCGTTAGATTTCTTCGGGGGTTATGACAAAATCAAAAACGATTACGATATGACTTTTGACAATACAGGTTTTGATGATACCGATGAGAATGTTACGACATCTGAACAAATCCGTTTTGGGTTTTCTCCAAAATACAAATACAAAAAAGGTGAGTTTGTTTTGAATTCTGGTTTTACCAAAATCACACGCGATTATAATGAACTGAATACTTTTTCAAACACTACTGACAACTCGGTTTATAGCTCAAGAAGTATTGTTTTGGATGGATTTAACAGATACAATTTCAGCAAACAGTTGTTTTTTGTTTTAGGAGCAAATTATCAGTTTGATGATATGAAAAGCAAAACGCCATTCAGCACAATTTCAAATGAAAGCACCAAGTTCAATATCATTGACGGATACACGACTTTGGTTTATAACTCTGATTCTGGCTTTAACCTCAATGCCGGAGCAAGATTGAATAATCATAGCGCTTATGGGAATAATTTTGTTTACAATATTAATCCGTCATACAACTTCAAGACTTCGTTTCCTCTGAAAGTTTTGGCATCATACAGCACAGCTTTTGTGACGCCAAGTTTGTATCAATTGTATTCTGAATATGGCAATGCTAATTTAACTCCGGAAAAAAATGCAACGGTTGAAGCTGGTTTTGAAACCGAATTGGTTAACAAAAAAGTAAGGCTGAACGCTGTTGCGTTCTTTAGAAACCAAACCAATGCAATTGATTTTTATTTTAACTCTTCGACCTTTCAAGCTTATTATGTCAACATAAATGGAGAAACCAAAGCAAAAGGTGTTGAGGCTTCTTTGAACATAGCGATAACATCTAAATTACAATTAAACGGGAACTATACATTTACGCAGGTTGATAAAGCTTTGGACAGACTGATTCCAAAACATAAAACGAATGCCGCACTGAATTTCCAACCAACTTCAAGAACATTTTTGAGCGTAGATTACCAATATTTTGATGCCCGATACGATGCCTTTTTTGATGGAAATACTTTTGGCATTGTGACGACTAAATTAGGCTCATACCAATTGGTAAATGCTTTAATTAAATATGAATTAATCAAAAGCGGTTTGACCATTTTTGGAGCCGCCGCTAATATTTTTAATAAAGAATTTGTCGAGACAGTTGGTTATTCAACCCGGGGAAGAAATTTTAAACTGGGATTGAATATTGTATTATAATTAAAAATCAAAGCACTCGAAAGGGTGCTTTTTTATTTTTTAGATGGAAACCGATTTTAAACAAGTACAAAATAAATTCAGTAGTTTAGATTAATAATTTTATTTTCTCTGTAACAAATAAAATTGTTGTTCGTCTCGACTTTATAATCAACAACCAAAACCAATATCAATGAATCAAAACGAGTTCATGCAGCTTGTAAATCCATTTAAGGATAAACTTTTTCGGGTAGCGAAGCGTTTACTCGTCAGCACCGAAGAAGCCGAAGATGCAACTCAGGAAGTTCTGGTGAAATTGTGGAATAAGAATGAAAGTCTGGAAGAGTACAGAAATGTTGAAGCTGTCGCGATGACAATGACAAAAAATTATTGTTTAGACCAATTGAAGTCGAAACGAGCTGGTAACATGAGAATTGTCCACAATAATTTCACTGATAGGGAAGCCAGCGTACAGCAAAAGATTGAAGACAGGGATAACTGGAATTGGGTCGAAAAGGTAATGAATGATTTGCCTGAACAACAAAAGTTGATAGTTCAGATGCGCGACATTGAAGAAATGGAATTTGAGGAAATCAGCAATGTTTTGGAAATGAATGAACAGGCAATCCGTACGGCGTTGTCGAGAGCAAGAAAAGTAATAAGAGAAAAAATGATAAAAACACATCATTATGGAATTGGACAGAATTGAAAAATTAGTAGAAAAATACTTCGAAGCAGAAACCAATATAGCCGAAGAAAAGGAATTGAAAGATTACTTTGCTTCATCCGATGTTGCGCAGCATCTGGAACAATACAAACCAATATTCGGTTATGCTGTACAAGCAAAACAAGAACAGTTTAATGCGGTAATTCCATTAAAAATTAGACGTAAAAGACTAGTTTGGTTATCGGTTGCGGCTTCTGTTGCAGTTTTGCTTGGAGTGGGTTTGTTTACATTCAATAATTATAATCAGTCAAAATCGAGTGATTACGGAACTTATGATGATCCTGAAGTAGCGTTCAGGGAAACTCAGAAAGCGTTGGCTATGATTTCAGAACATGTAAACAAAGGCATCGGAAGTATGAAATATTTAAATGAATACGAGCAATCAAAAAACAAAATTTTTAAAAAGTAAGAATCAGAAATCATGAGAAAATTAATTTTAAGTTTAGTATTAGTATTAAGTGCAAATACCTTTTTTGCACAGCAATCGGTCTTCGACAAGTTTGAAGATCAGGATGGAGTAACATCGGTAGTTGTGAACAAAAAAATGTTCACGCTTTTGAGCAAAATGAAAGTGGAAGACAAAGAAACGCAGCAGTATGTAAATCTTATAAAAAAGCTGGAAAACCTGCGAGTTTTTGTAACTCAGAATGGCAAAAAAGCCGATGACATGAAAGCAACTTCAGATAAATACATAAAAACCGCTTCTCTTGAAGAGTTAATGAAGATTAACGACAAAGGTAAAAACGTAAAAATTTATGTAAAATCAGGAGCCGGTGATTCACAAATCAAAGAGCTTATGATGTTTGTTGAAGGCGGCCCGAATGAAGAAACCGTTTTGATGTCATTAATAGGTGACTTCGATTTAAATGAGCTTTCTGTTCTGACTGATAAAATGAATTTGCCGGGTGGAGATGATTTGAAGAAAGCTTCAAAAGGATCAAAAGGACAGAAAGGTGCAAAATAAAAGGTATGAGACTTACATTTTACATCGCCGTATTCGTTTCATTAATCCTTTCGGGTTGTAACAATGAGCCCACGCTTCAAAAGTATTTTGTTGAAAACTCGGGGAATAAGGATTTTATACAGGTAGATCTTTCGTCAAGCCTTATCAATAAAGATAAAATGAAGCTTACTCCTGAGCAGAAAACAGCTTTAGAGTCGTTTGATAAAATGAATATACTGGCATTTAAAGCTGATTCCACTAATATGAAACAGTATGAAGCTGAAAGCCAGAAAGTGACTAATATTCTAAAGAATAAAGAGTATCAGCAACTGATGAAAATAGGTTCGGGAAAAGATGGTGCCACTGTAAGTTTTGTAGGCGAGGAAGATCATATTAATGAATTTGTATTCTTTGCTAAAAAGAAAGAAAATGGTTTTGCAGTAGTCAGAATATTGGGAAATGATATGAATCCGAATAATATCATGAACATGATTTCACTTTTGAAAAGTTCAAATATTAATATGGACGCACTTAAACCCTTGCAAGGTATGATTAAATAATATTTGAGGTTAGTTATTTATAAAGAAAGCCCTGAAGAAATTCAGGGCCTTTTATTTTTTGAAATATTTTAAAGGAACGACAAGCATTCCAAAGCACTCGCCATCTTCTTTTCCCAGATGCTTGTGGTGCATCTTATGTGCTCTTCTCACAGCCCTTGCATAACGATTATCAGCATTTCGGAACAACTTAAACCGTTGATGGATAAAGATGTCATGAACCGTAAAATAAGCCAGTCCATAGGCAAAAATCCCTAATCCTATAGCTAAACCAATTGTTAGAATATCATAACGCCAAAGCAAAAAGAAACCGATGCTTATCACAGCATAAAAAAGAAAGAAAGTATCATTGCGCTCAAACCAGGAATCGTGATCTTTTTTGTGATGGTCGGCATGCAAATTCCACAAAAAACCATGCATGATATATTTGTGGCTGAACCATGCCATGAATTCCATGATGCAGAAGGTAAGGATGAAAACAAAAATATTCAGTAGCATAATTTTTATAATAAATTCAAACGATAGTTAACATAACATTTGGCCAAAAGCCCAAATTTTTGATAATCCGGAACACGGATTCGCGTGTTCTTGATTTCTATTGACGGTGTTTTTTTAAGTTTCGACAATAGTTTTTTATAGTAAACATAAGCTGTGTAAACACCGAATTTAGCTTCCAAAGGTAACTTTAAAATTCCCTGAAAACCAGCTTCAAAATCAGCTTCAATTTCCTTGATGATAGCTTGTTTTGAATGCTCATCCAAACGCGATAAATCAGTGTTTGGAAAATAACTTCTGTTCAAATCCTCATAATCTGATTTTAAATCCCTAAGAAAATTTACTTTTTGAAAAGCAGAACCCAATCGCATGGCAGCATGTTCCAATTCGTAAAACTTTTTATCATCGCCTTTAACAAAAACTTTCAGGCACATTAATCCAACAACGTCAGCCGAACCATAAATATATTCATTGTATTCAGCAGTAGATTTGTATTCGGTCTTGTGTAAATCCAGTTTCATGCTATCCATAAATGCGGCAATCATTGTTCGTGGAATGTTATATTTATGAACGGTATGCTGAAACGAATTGAGCACAGGATTCAGACTTATTCTTTTTTCCAAAGCACTTTCTAATTCTTTCTCAAACATTTCGAAGAGCTGCTCTTTATTATAATCATGAAAAGTATCTACAATCTCATCGGCAAAACGGACAAAGCCATAGATATTATAAATGTCTTGGCGGATGCCCGGGGCCAGCATTTTTACAGCTGCGGAAAATGATGTGCTGTAGGACTTAGTTACATTTTTGCTGCAATCATAAGATATTTTGTCAAATAGAGATTTCATAGCTGTAAAGATTAATGGTTTTTTTGAATTAATTCTGAGACTAATTTTCCTGATATCAGAGCAGGAGGAACTCCGGGTCCGGGGACTGTTAATTGTCCGGTAAAAAATAAGTTCCTGACTTTCTTGCTTTTTAATTTAGGTCTCAGGAAAGCGGTTTGCAATAAAGTATTGGCCAGTCCATAGGCATTCCCTTTGTATGAATTATATTCTTTAATAAAATCATTAACGCAAAATGATTCCTTAAAGATAATACTTTCTTTTACAGTCTGCTCCGTAAGTTTTTCAAATCGAGAGATGATTTTTTCAAAATAGGTTTCTCTAAGTGCCGGTGTGTCTTCCAATCCCGGTGACAGCGGAATCAGAAATATTCCCGCTTCTTTTCCTTCCGGTGCTGCATCTGCATCTGTTTTTGATGGAAAACTCGCATAGAACAAAGGTTCTTCGGGCCATTTAGGA
>DBIH01000247.1 GCA_002296885.1 Flavobacterium sp. UBA807
GGTATTTGATGCAGTCATCGCAACGCAATACGGTTGAAGCGACAAGCCCAAGAAGTTCCTTAGTCTTTACATCAAGCGCACCTTCTGCGTAAGCATTGGTATCGAGGTTGAAAATCCGTTTTACAATTTTATTATTGTCAGCCAATAATTTTTCGTTCATTTTTGAACGGTAGTCGTTGAATTCTTTAACTAAATCAGCCATTTTCTTTTAGTCTTTTTTTATGTACCAATACCGATATGAAAATACTAACTTCATAAATTAACAGCATCGGAATCGCAACAATCGTTTGGCTTACCACATCAGGAGGCGTTACAATTGCGGCAACGATTAAAATTATTACTACTGCATACTTCCAATATTTCCTTAGGAATTTTGGAGTTACCAAGCCTAATTTTGTAAGGAAGTAGATGATAATCGGTAATTCGAAGAACAAGCCACTCGCAAGCACGCTGGTTTTAAACATTCCGATATACGATTCCAAAGTAAACTGATTCACAACAACCTTACTCACTGAGAATGTTGCCACGAAATTCACAGACATTGGGATTACCACATAGTATCCAAATACAACTCCAAGGAAAAATAGCAGGGACGAGAAGAACAAAAATACCCTTACTCCTTTACGCTCATTTTCATGTAGAGCTGGAACAATGAAGTTCCAAAATTGCAGTAAAATGTATGGAAAAGCAAGAATAAATCCGCCAAGAATACACATCCAGCAGAATATGTTCACCTGACCTTCCATTTCGGTATTCTGGATTATAAATGGCAGTTCGGTTATACAGATGCTTTCAGCAAAACCTAATTTGTGTGAGAGTTCGCAGAAATAACTGTAGGTAAAAAACTCGATGTGTGTTGGTCCGAAAATCACAACATCAAACAACCAGTCACTGATGAAATAAGTAAAGATTGCCATGATGACAACAGCAGCCGAACTTCTTACCAAAACCCATCTTAATTCTTCAAGATGCTCTAAAAAGGACATTTCTCCTTTTGGTTTTTTTGCTTTTTTTGCCATTATACGATACCTTCTTTTAAAATGTCATGCAAATGTAAAACACCTTTGTAATCGCCATTATCTACAACCACTAATTGTGTAATGGAAAAATCTTCAAGAATGTTCAAGGCATCGCTAACCAATTCGGTTGATTTAATAGTTTTCGGATTTACTGTCATGATATCTTTGGCGGTTAAACCCGAAATGTTTTCAGTTTTATTCAGCATTCTTCGTATATCACCATCCGTTATGATTCCGATTACTTTGTCATTTTCTACAACAGCTGTAACTCCAAGGCGTTTTTCTGAAATCTCGTGAATGGCACTTTTAACGCTTGAATCAGGCGAAACAATTGGTCGGTGTGTCGTGTCTAACATATCACCAACACGAAGCAATAATTTTTTGCCCAATGCACCACCGGGATGATATTTGGCAAAATCTTCCGCAGTAAAGTTTTTCATTTCCATCAAGCATACAGCAAGTGCATCACCCATGACTAATTGTGCGGTTGTACTGTTTGTAGGTGCCAGATTTATTGGACATGCTTCAGCTTCTACATAAGTATTCAAAACATAATCGGCTTCTTTTCCAAGGAAAGAAGTATTATTTCCCGTAATGGCAATTAGTTTATTACCAAATCGTTTTAACAAAGGAACCAAAACTTTAATCTCAGGGCTGTTGCCGCTTTTTGAAATACAAATTACCACATCGCCCGGTTGCACCATGCCCAAATCGCCATGAATGGCTTCAGAAGCATGAAGGAATAGGGAAGGTGTTCCGGTAGAATTTAAGGTTGCTACAATCTTTTGTGCGATAATGGCACTTTTGCCAATTCCGGTTACGACTAAGCGCCCGGTTGAATTGTAGATGATTTCGACTGTTTTTACAAAGTTGTCATCTAAAAAAGAAACAAGCTTTGCAACGGATTCGCTTTCGGACAAAATCGTCTTTTTTGCCGAAGCCAAAATGGTGTCTTTATTTATCAAAACTGTAACAATATAAATTTGTATGTGTAAAAGAAAGTTGTATCTTTATGTTTGCAAATTTATGTAAAATACCATTACCCACAGAATGAATTTAAACGAAATTGACATTCACAAAGAATTAAAAAAGTATTTTGGTTTCAACCAATTTAAGGGATTGCAAGAACAGGTTATCAAAAGTATTATTGGTCAAAATAATACTTTTGTCATTATGCCTACAGGTGGAGGAAAATCATTGTGTTATCAATTGCCGGCTTTAATCCAAAACGGAACTGCAATCGTAGTTTCTCCATTAATAGCTTTGATGAAAAATCAGGTGGATGCCATTCGCAGTTTATCTTCAGAAAACGGAATTGCACATGTACTCAATTCATCACTTACCAAAACAGAAATTACTCAGGTTAAAAAAGATATTGCCTCGGGAGTTACCAAATTATTATATGTTGCGCCGGAATCATTGACAAAAGAAGAATATGTCGAGTTCCTACAGGGAGTTACAATATCATTTGTTGCCATTGACGAAGCACATTGCATTTCAGAATGGGGACATGATTTCAGACCCGAATACAGAAACCTGAAAGCTATTATAAAATTAATCGGAGATGTTCCGGTTATTGGTCTGACGGCAACTGCAACGCCAAAAGTTCAGGAAGATATTCTGAAAAACCTTGATATGTCGAATGCAAAAACATTCAAGGCATCCTTCAATCGTCCGAATTTATTTTACGAAGTGCGGACGAAAACCAAAAATATTGAAGCGGATATCATCCGTTTCATCAAGCAAAACAAAGGCAAATCCGGAATCATTTATTGCCTGAGCCGAAAGAAGGTTGAGGAAATTGCGGAAGTATTACAGGTAAACGGAATAAGTGCTGTCCCGTACCATGCGGGTTTAGACGCAAAGACACGTGCCAAGCATCAAGACATGTTTTTGATGGAAGATGTAGAGGTTGTGGTTGCAACTATTGCCTTCGGAATGGGAATTGATAAACCCGATGTTCGTTTTGTAATCCACCACGACATCCCAAAATCACTTGAAAGTTATTATCAGGAAACAGGGCGTGCAGGGCGTGACGGTGGCGAAGGTCATTGTTTGGCTTACTATTCCTATAAAGATGTAGAAAAGCTCGAAAAATTCATGTCGGGAAAACCCGTAGCCGAGCAGGAAATCGGATTTGCATTATTGCAGGAAGTGGTGGCTTACGCCGAAACTTCGATGTTGCGACGTAAATTCCTGTTGCATTATTTCGGAGAAGAGTTCGACAGCGAAACAGGCGAAGGTGGCGACATGGATGATAATGTACGCAATCCGAAAACAAAAGTTGAAGCAAAAGATCAGGTAAAAATGCTGCTCGAAGTTGTTCGTGATACCAAACATCTATACAAATCAAAAGAAATAGTTTTCACTTTAATCGGAAGAGTTAATGCTACCATAAAAGCCTACAGAACTGACACACAGCCCTTTTTTGGGATAGGTAAGGACTTTGATGAGCGTTATTGGATGGCTTTAATCCGTCAGGTTTTAGTTGATGGATTACTTAATAAGGACATTGAAACTTATGGTGTTTTAAAAGTTTCTGATAAAGGACAGGAATTTATCAAAAATCCCGTTTCGTTTTTAATGTCCGAAGACCATGAATACAATGAAGCCGAAGACGATGCCATAGTAACAGCTGCAAAATCATCCGGAACGGCAGACGAAGCACTTATGGCAATGTTAAAGGAATTGCGCAAAAAAGTAGCAAAGAAACTGGGAGTACCGCCATTTGTTGTTTTTCAGGATCCTTCATTGGAAGACATGGCATTGAAATATCCAATCACAATCGAAGAATTGACCAATACACATGGAGTTGGTGAAGGAAAAGCTAAAAAATATGGTAACGAATTTGTTGCACTGATAGCCCGATATGTAGAAGACAATGATATCATTCGTCCTGATGATTTAGTCGTGAAATCGACCGGTGCGAATTCAGCCAATAAATTATACATCATTCAGAATATTGACCGAAAACTTTCTCTCGAAGACATCGCCAAAGCGAAAGGACTTACCATGGATGCTTTACTAAAAGAAATGGAGCAGATTGTATATTCGGGAACCAAACTGAACATCAATTATTGGGTAAATGAAATCCTGGACGAAGAGCAACAGGAAGAAATCCATGATTACTTTATGGATTCAGAATCGGATAGAATAGAAGATGCCCTAAAGGAATTTGATGGCGATTATGATATTGAGGAATTGCGCCTGATGCGCATAAAATTTATAAGCGAAGTAGCCAATTAGAAGGCAGATTTCAGTAAAAATGGAATCTGCTTTCTGCGTTCTGATTACTGATAAATTTCCCCACGATGTGGTTTCAACGCATCCCTTACAGGAATCATATAGTCATCGGTCACAACCATAAATGCAATGGCATGCATTTCGTTTTTGATTTCAAAACCGGTAATGTTTATTGGAAGTTTCTCATGTATAATATATTCCTTCAGATGAAGTTCATGATGTTCCGCCGTTTTTGCAGACGCTTCTCCACGAAAATCCCAAATTAATTTTATTTGTCTCATAACAATAATTCAATTGTTGGTAAAGTTACACACTCATTTCGTTCTTAGGAAACAATTTTCAAATTGTCACATTTTCACCCAAAGCGTAGCTGAATTGTATGGAACATAGTGGAATAAAATTTTCAAATTCTTACTTTTGCTGACTCGAGACCTTCAGGTCGAACAGTGCAAAAGTAAAATTCTAATCAATGCCACAAGAAATTCTGATCAAGGTTTCTCCCGAAATTGCTGCAAACGAAAGTCTGCTTTATGAATATGTGGCAAAGTCAGTTCGGGTATCTACGAAATTGGTTCAAAAAGTTGTAATCCTGAAACGTTCTATTGATGCCCGTCAAAAAGCAATAAAGATTAATCTTAAGGTTTCAGTCTATTTAATAGATGAAAAATATACTGAACAGCCAATCGAGCTTCCCGATTATCCTAATGTTTCCAACAAACAGGAAGTTATCATTGTTGGTGCCGGACCGGCAGGATTGTTTGCTGCTTTGCAATTGATTGAATTGGGTTTAAAACCAATAGTCATCGAACGTGGAAAAGATGTTCGTGGCCGACGTCGTGATTTGAAAGCCATTAATGTGGATCATATTGTAAATGAAGATTCCAATTATTGTTTTGGAGAAGGTGGAGCCGGAACATATTCTGACGGGAAACTATATACCCGTTCCAAAAAACGTGGCGATGTCGACAGGATTCTTCAGTTGTTGGTTGGTTTTGGTGCAACTCCTGATATTTTGGTTGAAGCACATCCGCATATCGGAACCAATAAATTACCACAAATTATTCAGGATATTCGTGAGAAGATTATTGAATGTGGAGGAAAGGTTTTGTTTGAAACACGTGTTGTTGACTTTGTCATAAAGAATAATGAAATTCAGGGTATTGTTACACAAAATGACGAAACCATTTCAGCAAATAAACTGATTCTTGCAACCGGACATTCGGCTCGAGATATTTTCGAATTGTTGGATAAAAAGAAAATATTGATTGAAGCCAAACCTTTTGCGCTTGGTGTTCGTGCCGAACATCCGCAGGAACTGATTGATAAAATCCAATACAGTTGTGATTATCGTGGTGAATTTTTGCCACCGGCACCATATTCAATTGTCAAACAGGTTAACGGTCGCGGAATGTATTCGTTCTGTATGTGTCCAGGTGGTGTAATCGCCCCTTGCGCTACAAGTCCGGGTGAAGTGGTAACCAATGGCTGGTCACCATCAAAGCGTGATCAGGCAACTGCGAATTCAGGAATTGTGGTCGAGTTGAAACTGGAAGACTTCAAACCGTTTGCCAGATTCGGAGCTCTGGCCGGAATGGAATTCCAGAAAAGCATCGAACAAAAAGCATGGCATTTAGCAGGCCAGACTCAAAGAGTTCCAGCACAAAGAATGGTTGATTTTACCCAAAATAAAGTGTCGGCTTCGATTCCTAAAACATCCTATGTTCCGGGAACAACTTCAGTTGAAATGGGACAGGTTTTCCCGGGGTTTCTGTCGCAGATTATGCGTGAAGGATTTAAAGAATTTGGAAAAACCATGCGTGGATACTTAACCAACGATGCGATTCTCCATGCGCCGGAGAGCAGGACTTCATCGCCGGTACGCATTCCAAGAGATAATTTCACTTTGGAGCATCCCCAAATCAAAGGACTTTATCCATGTGGTGAAGGAGCCGGGTTTGCAGGGGGTATAATTTCTGCTGCAATAGACGGCGAAAAATGTGCTTTGAAAATTGCAGAAGCATTAAAATAAAAAACCGCTTATTCAACTAAGCGGTTCTTCGGAATCAATAATCAGTTCTTTTTCAATCGGTCTTTAAATACTTTTTCAAATTTTTCCAGTTTCGGCTGGATTACCATTTGACAATAAGGCTGCTCTTTATTATTTTCATAATAGTTCTGATGGTAATCCTTGGTTTTATAAAAAACTTTGAAAGGCTCTAAGGTTGTTACAATTTTGCTGTCATAAACTTTATTATTGTTTAGATCGGCAATGATGCTTTCGGCAGCTTTCTTCTGCTCTTCATTTTTATAAAAAATAACCGAACGGTATTGCGTTCCCACATCAGCACCCTGACGGTTAAGGGTTGTTGGATCATGAACGGTAAAAAACACTTTAAGGATTTCATCCAGATTGGTTTTGGTTTTGTCGTAGGTGATTTCAACTACTTCTGCAGCACCGGTTGTTCCAGTACAAACCTGTTCATAACTCGGATTGGCAACTGTTCCGCCGGAGAAGCCTGAAACCACTTTTTCGACACCTTCCAGTTTTTCATAAATCGCTTCTACACACCAGTAACATCCACCGCCAAGTACAATGGTGTCCAAATTTCCTTTAGTATCATTTGTTGTTTTAATTTCGGTTCCATCGGGTACAAAATCTAAAGAGATTGCATTCATGCAGTAACGTTTCCCGGTTGGCGCCGGTCCATCATCGAATAAGTGTCCCAAATGGCTGCCACATCTTCCGCAAAGTGCTTCTGTTCGCTGCATTCCAAATGAATTATCGGGTTTAAAAACAACACTGTTCTTGTTTTCCTGTTCAAAGAAACTTGGCCAGCCA
>DBIH01000277.1 GCA_002296885.1 Flavobacterium sp. UBA807
CGGAGAATGGCAGGAATCTTCAATAATCCAAAGGTTATACTTGTCGGCTAATGCCCTGAATTTTTCTAAATCAACTGCGCGGCCTGCGAAGTCAACAGGTACTATTCCCTGATAAGTTCCCATAGGGGATGACTCAAGTAACTTAACTACCGAATCATAATTTATCAGATAGGTTTCCGGGTCAATATCTGCAAAAACTACTTCTCCGCCACAATATCTGACACAGTTGGCAGATGCAGCAAAAGTAATAGGCGTTGTAATCACTTTTTGGCCCGGTTTTACTTCAAGTGCCAGAGCACAAAGATGTAAAGCTGCAGTTCCGTTTGCCAAAGCTACAGCATATTTTACGCCAATATATTTGGCGAAAGCCTGTTCAAATTCGGCAATTTTTGGTCCCTGAGTCAGAAAATCCGATTGAAGGGTTTCAATAACGGTTTTTATGTCTTCCTCGGTAATATTTTGTCTTCCGTAAGGTATCATATAATTATACTGTAAAATCAGGATATAAATGTTCTTTAATTAAAGAGCGTAATGACTCAACCGTTTCCCACTCAGTATTTTCGCCTGAAGTATAATTGAATCCTTCAGGTACTAATTTTGCATTGAACTGCTTAATATAGGCATTAATATCCCAGGTTGTAACCTGAGGAAGAATTACATAATATTTCCCCAAATCATAAGTTGTAAACGAGTCGGAAGAAGTAATCATTTCTTCATGGATTTTTTCTCCAGGGCGGATTCCTGAGACCTTATGTTCACAATTCGGACCTATAGCCTTGGCTACATCCATTATTTTATATGAAGGGATCTTAGGTACAAACAATTCACCACCCCAGGCAGTTTCAAGTGCATGCAGAACCATGTCAACGCCACCTTCAAGTGAAATATTAAAGCGTGTCATGTTCGGGTCGGTAATTGGAAGAATGCCTTCTTTTCGTTTTTCCATAAAAAATGGAATGACAGAACCATTGGAGCCCATAACATTTCCGTAACGGACTACAGAAAATTTAATATCCTGATGGCCTTTGATATTATTTGCCGCTATGAATAACTTATCCGATGTTAGCTTAGTAGCCCCATATAAATTAATTGGAGCGCATGCCTTATCTGTTGAAAGGGCAACCACTTTTGAAACATTTGATGTAAGACAGGCTTTGATGACATTATCTGCTCCGCCAATGTTAGTTTTAACACATTCATCCGGATTGTATTCGGCAATATGGACATGCTTCATCGCAGCAGCATGGATGACATAATCAATTCCGTTGAAAGCTCTTTTCAGTCTTTCTAAATCCCTTACATCCCCAATAAAATAGCGAATTGCAGGGTACTTAGTTTCAGGAAATTCCTGAGCCATCTGAAATTGTTTTTGCTCATCTCTTGAATAAATAATCAATCTCTTAATATTGGGCCATTTCCTTAAAATCGTTTTAGTCAGTTCTTTGCCTAAAGAACCTGTACCACCAGTGATTAATATTGATTTGTTATCTAACATTTATTTTGTATTAAAATTATAAATTTGTCCGTTTTCAAATTCCCATTGGTAGGGCACCAAAGGAGATATAGCATCATTAGCCAAAGAATCAGCTAAAGTCCCGTTTAAACCTTTATCAACAACACTTCCCAACACATTAAATGAAGCTATATCTTTAGATTTAGTCAGTAGTGATAATCCATCTGCCGCCCTTATACCCATGTGGAAATAATAAGTTCCCGGCAACAACTGAGGATTAAAAAAAGTACACTTTATTGTATTTTTCCCCTCTTTTAAAAATTGAGGCCGGAATCCATCAAGCATTCCGGTTGCAGCAAATAATGGCCCACTCATTGATTTTACCATAATCCAAAGATAGGGTGTCTGAATTATTTCACTGCTTTCTAATTCAACTTCTACGGTTATTGAATCTCCAAATTCGAAGTTGTTAGTTACTACGCCTTTCTCATTTATCAATTTAGATTGGTTGATAACAACAACCTCATTTTTATCAACTTTTCCAACTTTGAACAATCCTTCTTCCCGGCTATTGCTTTTAAAATACATAGCAATAATATCTTTGGTTTTTCCTTCTGCTAAAACCCTTCCGTTTTCAAGCATCATTGTTTTGTTGCAAAGTGCTTCAATAGCGCTCATATTGTGGCTCACAAACAATACCGTTCTTCCCTCACCTTTGGAAACATCACTCATCTTTCCCAAACATTTCTTTTGGAATTCAGCATCTCCAACCGCCAACACTTCATCAACAATCAGAATTTCACTTTCTAAGTGCGCTGCTACTGCAAAAGCCAAACGGACATACATTCCTGAGGAATATCTTTTTACCGGAGTATCAATATATCTTTCCACACCAGAAAAAGCAATTATTTCATCCAGCTTTCTGGTAATTTCTGCCTTACGCATACCCAGTATAGCCCCATTCAAATAAATATTTTCGCGTCCGGTCATTTCAGGATTAAATCCGGTTCCGACTTCCAATAGAGAAGCAATTCTCCCATTTACTTTAAAACTTCCTGTTGTAGGTTTGGTTACTTTACTCAGCAATTTTAGCAATGTGCTTTTTCCCGCTCCATTTCTGCCTATGATTCCTACTGCATCTCCTTGCTCCACTTCAAAATTGATATCACGAAGTGACCAAACATAATCGCTGTTTCCTTTGCTCGTTCGGTCGTTGCTATCCCCAATCTTTAAATAAGGATCTTCATTTCCACGCAGTTTATGCCAAAACCTGTTTAAATCGTGGCTTATGGTTCCGGTTCCAACTTCACCAAGTCGATATTGTTTTGATATATTTTCAGCTTTTATAGCTAATTTTTTCATTAGTTCTTAAATTTTATAATCCATTAAACTGTGTCCATAAAGCTTTTCTCTACCTTATTGAAAATGATAATTCCCAATAGCAGAATTGCTGCAATAAATCCGGAACTGTAAACCAAACTTGAAGGTTCAAAATGACCAGAGCCTAAATAACCATAGCGGAAGCATTCAAATATTCCGGTTAAAGGATTTGAGTTTATAATCCATCTGTATTTTTCAGGAATTGAAGTTATAGTATAAACAACCGGAGTTGCATACATAAACAATTGTATACCAAAGGTTAACAAAAAAACTAAATCTTTATACTTTGTTGTTAAAGATGAAAAAATCATTCCCAGTCCAAGAGAAAAAAATCCCATCAGCAATAAAAGGAACGGTGATGCCAATACCCATAAATTAGGGTGAATCCTATTTTCTATAAATGTAAAATATAAAACCAGGGCAATAAATAATACAAATTGGATTGCAAACCTAAATAATCCTGAAACAACAATAGACAAAGGCATAATCAATCGGGGAAAATATACTTTACCCATAATATGGGCACTATCCCTGAAAACTGATGAAGTCTTAGTCAATACCTCTGAAAAGTAATTCCAGATTATAATTCCGGAAAGGTAAAATGCTATTTGAGGAGTACCGTCAGTAGATAGTTTTGCTATTTTCCCAAACAATAAAACATAAATTACTGTAGTTAAAATAGGCTGTACAAAAAACCAAATCGGACCTAATATTGTTTGTTTATACGTTGTAATATAATCTCTCTTTACAAGCATAAAAAGCAAATCCCTGTATTGCCAAACTTCTTTTAAGTTTAAAGAAAACAGCGAATGCTCAGACTTAATTTCTGATTCCCACTGCTGAAATTCTGATGTATTGTTCATTCTGTATTTTAATTAAAATTGTTCAAAGCAGTAATTACTCGTGCGACCTCTTCTTCTGATAAAATCGGGCTTATGGGCAAACTCAAAACTTCATTGTGAATTGCATTGGTAATCGGATAATTCAAATGATTCATTTCCTTATAGGCCAATTGTTTGTTTGGTGGAATTGGATAATGTATAAGTGTTTGAATACCGTTTGCAGTTAGATATTCCTGCAGTTTTTCCCTTTCCTGACAACGAATCACAAATAAATGCCACACATGTTCCTGGTTTTGTGAATATTCAAATCCTGAATTTTCGGGAAAAGGCAATTGAATTTTCGGATTCTTGATTCCGTTTAAATATAATGCTGCAAGTTGTCTGCGTATTTGATTTTCAGCATCGATGTATTTTAGTTTCACTTCTAAAAAAGCTGCCTGAATTTCATCCAGTCTGCTGTTCAATCCCTGAAATTCATTTACATATTTTTTGCTGCTTCCATAGTTTCCAAGAGCTCGAATATGTTTTGCCAGCTCATTATCATTTGTAGTAACAGCACCTGCATCTCCCAAAGCCCCAAGGTTTTTTCCCGGATAAAAGCTAAATCCAGCAGCATCACCAAGATTTCCGGTTTTGATTCCGTTCCATTCTGCTCCTATTGCCTGAGCATTATCTTCAATAATTTTCAGATTGTATTTTTTGGCCAAAGCCGCTAATCTTTCGCTCCACGAAACCTGTCCGTACAAATGAACTACCATGATAGCTTTCGTCTTTGATGTTATGTGGCTTTCGATTAAATCGATATCCAAATTAAAGCTCTTTGGATTTGGTTCGACCAAAACAGGTTTCAGTCTGTTATCTGTGATAGCCAAAATTGACGCAATATAAGTATTCGCCGGTACAATGACTTCATCACCTTCATTCATCACACCAATATCAATATAAGCTTTTAAAATCAGGCGCAGCGCATCCAATCCGTTGGCAACGCCAATAGCATTTTTTGAGCCAATGTAATTTGCGAGTTTGGCTTCAAAACTGCTCAACTTTTCCCCCATCAAAAACCAACCTGAATCGATTACTTCAGCAGCTACCTGCTTAAGTTCGTCAGCATATTGCGCATTAATTTTTTGAAGATCTAAGAATTTAATCATTATAATTTTAAAGGTACTTTATAAACTTTTTGCTACCAAAGCAATTTCACATCCCATATCGGGCATGTATTTTATCATGTTGTCCAAACCATCTAAAACCTGATTTGTAAAAATCCCGGCTTCCATCATTTTTACCATTTGTGAGTGTGCAAATGGTTTTATAAAATAGGTTTCAATTTGTTCTACCTGATAGCCGTTGCTTTCAAACATATCGGCGAAGGAACCCATATCCCAAACCAATCTTCTTCCGAATTTTTTATCATTGGCTGAAAACTCATAAATCTTTTCAATAATCTCTGCTTCATAAGCTAGTACACGGTGAAAAGAGTTCGCATTTGGAACAAAAGTCACTACTTTCGTATTGGGATTACAGCATTTCTTGAGTAAGGTTATGACCTCTTCGGGATTGTCAATTTCGTGTAAAAATCCAGAAATCAAAATCAGGTCAAAATCAGAACCTAAATCATGAGCCGATTGTTGAATTGGTTTGTTTATGATTTTTATTTTAGAATTTCCATCTGCTTTTTGTATTGCCGCTTCGTAAAAATGATTGTCTACTTCTACGATTGTCATTTTTTGAAAATTGGTGTAATGCTCAAAAATCGGATTGTAACCACATCCTATTTCCAAAATGTTTTTAGCATCTAATTTTGAAAACAAATTAACTAAATAACGGTACCTGTATTTTCTAAGAACATCCTCAAACGGAAGCTCATCATAATCCTGATGATAGTTCTGTGTTAAACTCATTGTGGCTTATTTAATTTTGCTTTTACAACCTCGAATATATAATCGATATCATGCTTTGATAAATTCTGATGACAGGGAATAAAAAAAGCATCTTCACCATAAAAAACGCTGCTTTGAATTCCGTTTTGTGACAGGAAGACTTTTAGTTCGTTCAAATCACCAATAACCGAATTGTTATTCAAAACCAATGCAGATGGGAGAATATTATCATCAGATTCAAATCGTGCACTAAATCCTAATGTTGAAAATCTTGACAATGCATATTCAAAATTTTGATTTCTTTTTTCAATTAGTTTTGCTTCATTTTGTAAATGATGCGACACAACATTTTGAATATACTGTTTTTGGTCTTTATCTAAAATCGATGTTGTAGATTTCTTTTCTGTATTCGAAACTAATAATCCGCCTATTTGAACAGGAAAGAATTTAGGGAAACTATACACCGAAAAATCGCCATATTTCCCAACTTTCTGCTTCTTGTCCTGACTGAAAAAAGTCGTACAGCAATCTTCTATGATTGGCAATCCGGTTGCAATTATTTTTTCCATTCCCGGATGTGGGAACCCAAATTCGTGATTGATCAATATAATTTTGGTTTCAGAAACTAATTCGCGGTTCCAACGGCAAAACTTTTCAATAGATTTAGTGACACACGAACTAATATAAAAATTTTCAGAAGTAGTTAAAATGGTAACCAAATCATCTTTGCCCAACTGATAATGCTCAAGCGCTAATTCGATAGCTTCCCTTCCATTATATGTGTATTGCCAATTTCCCACTCCGAATTTTTTGTCAAAATAACCAACTGCAAAATCATTGTTTGGCAATTCATTATTCAATGCAATGCTTTCTGTCGTGAAAGGGCTGATTCTATAAGTTGGCAGTAAAAAAGGATCCGGATTAACAATAAACATTACCCCAGTTTTTTATAAAATTCATATAATAAACTTATAGAACAACCGATGCTTTCCTTGAACTCACACAAACCATTATTGGGAATTGAATCAACTGTCGAATGCCCAATGTCAATCATTTTAATTCCCTGTTCTTTATAATATTTAAAGAGTTGAAACGATAAAAAATTCATTGTTTTATATTCTGAAAACTTAGGCAAATCACCCCAATATATAATTCGGACAATTGATGGTGCAATGTGGTATACTATTGCAGCACCAATGGCTTCTTTAGCATTTTTTGTCAGGAAAAAATCCATTGGGATTACTGCATTTGTACTAACTAATTGCTCCCACGTAAGGCGCAATGGAAAACCTCTTTCGCTTCGGTTTTGGGCTATTATATCATAGGCAAGCTTGCCTTGACTTATATTTAGTTTTTCAAAAATCAGTCCGAATGAATTAGCTTTTTTCAGATTCTTTTTAGCATTATACCAAATATCATTCTCATAAGTTTCAGAAAGATTTGCTGTTTGAAAATGATAATTCAATTCCATATTCTTAGTTTCGAAACCCGCGCGATACATACAGTTGATGGTCTTAGCTAAAAAATCTTCCTTATAGAAAAATGGTGGCGGAATTATTTTAATTCCGTTGATTTTTTTACCTGAAGCCCAATTAAAAAGTGCTTGTAATGCCGCATCAATTTGATACAGTTTTACATCTTCACTTGCAAATTCGAAACCTCCAAAAGTTGCTGAAAACGGACTGGATAATAAACCTTCACGCAATCCCAAAATAATTCCGAGTCGTGTTTTGGTATCTTTGAAAATTAGATAATAAACTTTTTCAAATCTTGATTCATTTAATTTGCTGAACGCACCCGAATTAAAAATATGATTCGGATTTGGAAACGTCAAATCAAAAACTTCAGGAGTTACTTCGAGGATTTCCACAATTTGAATTCTTCATAGTTTCTAAAATAGTCATCTTCATCATACACTTCAGAAGCCAGTACCATACAAATGGAACCGCTTGAGAAAGTATCTAAATCACGCCATAAACCCGGTGGAATCAATAGTCCTTGGTAAGGCTGATACAAATGAAAACTTTGTTTGTTTATGCCATCATCAAGAGTAATCCTGAAACTACCACTTAACGCCACCATTATCTGATACAATTCCTTATGACCATGTCCACCGCGCTCTTCACCACCTGGCACATCATACAAATAATAAATTCGTTTGATATCAAACGGCACTTCTTTTCGATTGGTAATAGAAGTCAAATTTCCATTAAGTTGATGATTCTTAGGAAAGTCGATTAACTTGCAATCTTTGATAGAAATCGTCTTGCCCATCTTAGTTTTGATTTAAATATGAGTCGATATCGCGTACATAATCACCTTCGTCAAAACCATCACTGCATAAATGTAAAGACACCGAATTGGTCGAAAAATTTTCCATATGTCGCCAATGCTTTGATGGAATATAGAGTGCAAAATAACTTCTGTTGAGTGTAAATCGTTCGAGAGTTCCATCAGGATGTGTAATCACAACATCAAAACTTCCACTCAGCGAAATGATAAGTTCATGCTGTTTTTTATAAGCATGCCCACCTCTTGTTTCTCCTCCGGGAACGTCATAAATCCAGAATACCCTTTTGATTTCAAAAGGCAGATGATCCGGATGTTGTATGAACGTTAAATTACCACGAAGATCATGGATTTTTGGAAGCTCAATTAGTTGTGGTCTATCCATTTTTCAGGTTTTGTAAACGCTATTTTTTTTCACGGCTTCGCTTGGTCAGTCCCATAAATAGGCTAACAAAGTTTAATTATTAAAATCAAAATCGACTTTAAATAGTATCCAAAGTTTTGGTTATAAGTTCCTGTCAAAAACTAACAACCCACTATTGTCGTGTTTGTCTGTGAGATAGAAAACAACTTCTTTTTGTATTTCCATTTCAATTTTATGCGACAATTGTTTTATATATTCTTCATTCAGATTATTCCCTTCCAAAACCACTTCAATCCGACCGCTATCAATTCCTTTTGCATAATCGCCAATTATAAATACACGGCGCACTGGTCCCATTCGTTCCAAAACCATTTCAATAATCGTATCGAGGCCAATGTACTTGCGTACAATTTGTTGGAGTAAAATAAAAAAAGGATTTTTTTGATTCGCTTTATACGTAATCTTCTGATTTTCCTCATTTCGGGTCAGGTATCCCGCTTCAGTAAGATTGTTGAGTTCCTTTCGGATGGCGTTGGTCGATTCCTGCATTTCGGATGCTAAACCACGCAGATATCCTTCATTTGCTACATTTATAAAAAATTTTACAAGAAGGCGTAATCGGGTTTTTGATGTGATTAAATTCTCGAGCATTGCAGAAATTTTTTCCGAGTAACAAATGTACTCATTAATTTCAATTTCTGTTAAAATAATTATAAAATGTGATGTTGTTCAACTGATAAACTAAGATTTGGATTACTTTCTTTTTAAAAAGTACTACTTATGCAAAATAATTTTTACACCCAATTGCTCAAGCACCAATGTAATCTGATTTTTATCAACTTTTTCAACGATTCCTTTTTGACCTATAAAAGGACCTGAAGGTATTTCATATAAAGTTCCGGGCTCAATGCCAACTATTTCGAAAGAAGTGATTTTATTCTGAAGCCACTTTTGCATCTGTTCAATTTCGGAGTCCTTAACAATAGCCGGTTGACCCAGCCAATATAAATAACGTACAACTCCCGAAACCTGAAAAACCAGTTCCCGATTGTGATTCTCCATTTTTACAAAAACATAAGAAGGCAGCAAAGGCACTTCAACCTTCTTTTTCCTGTCGGACCATTGTCTGACCTGAATAATCAAAGGACAATATACCTCAATATTAAGACGCTGTAAACGGGCTGTTACTTTCTTTTCCTGTCTTGGTTCAGTATATAATGCATACCACGGCATATTGGTTGTTTAGTGTAATAAATTTTGAATTTCAAAAATACTTAAAATATGCACACTGTAATATAAAAAAAAAGACCTTCGACAAATCGAAGGTCTTTTGGTTTATAAATCTAATCTGAATGATTATCTCTTAACAACTCTAAGTGTCTCAACACTATCCTGTTGTGATACAACCACGTTGTAAACACCACTCGGATATCGGTCTCCTAT
>DBIH01000251.1 GCA_002296885.1 Flavobacterium sp. UBA807
CTACTGGCAATTGCATTTGATATTCTCAACGATACCTGCCTGAGTTTTGAGCCTTATAAGAAACTATTCAACAGGGGATATTGGCTAGCTAATATTTCGCTATTTGTCTTTTGGATAAGTTTAATTGGGGCAGGCGTAGTGAAAGCGAAATGGCAGCTGAGCACTTCACAAATACCTTTTAGCAGTATGATGCTTCAATTAAGGCCGTTTTTCATTGTGTTTTTTATTTCCGGGGTAGTAATGATGACAGGTTTCCTGTGTATTATCTATCCTTTGTTAAAAAATAATGTGCTCTGTTATTTCAAATTTAAAACAACCGGAAAAATACAAACCCATTATTATTCACCTGCTGCTTAAAGAACAATAAATAACCTGTTCAATCATTTTTATACATGCTACTAGTCACTAAAATCTTTTATTTCGAAATGGCACATGCCATTCATGGTTATGCAGGAGCCTGTAAAAATATACATGGCCATTCTTATGAATTAGAGGTTACTGTTTCCGGATGCACAACAAAAGACGAATATATTCCGGCACCGGGCTTTATCATCGATTTTAAAGAATTAAAACAATTGGTAACTGACTTGATTATCAGGATGATTGACCATAAACTTGTTTTATCTCAGGATTATATTGCAGAGCATCCCTTTATACGTTCTCAGGAAAACCTGGTTATACTTGGAGCCGAACCTACTGCAGAAAACCTGCTTATTCATTTTCAACAAATTCTATCGCAGGCATTACCATCTGATAGTAAACTAGTTGAAATGAAATTATACGAGACAAAGGATTCATTTGCAAGATGGATTGATACCACAACATTGAGCTATTACTAAAATAAAATGTACTTTCCCCTTTAAATTAATTTCTATGTTTTCAAAAGCAACAGAATATGCATTAAGAGCAACTATATTCATTGCACAAAAAGGGACGGAGGATAACAAAATCGGAATCGGAGAAATCTCCAAAGCCATTGATTCGCCTCCGTCATTTACAGCTAAAATATTACAGGCACTTAGAAAGAATAATAAAATTATCTGGTCTGTCAGTGGCCCCAATGGCGGTTTTTATATGACTGAAAAAACGAGAAAGCTACCCGTTCGTGCGATACTTGAAGCTATGGGAGAAAATGAAATGCTGGACAAATGTGTGTTGGGGTTGGCTAAATGTTCAGAAACAAAGCCCTGTCCTATGCATTCAAAATACAAAATAATAAAAGAACAGTTGATAGAATTATTTGAAACTAAAACCATTCAGCATCTGGCAGATGACACAAAAAATGGTGATGTGTTTATTAACAACAAAAGCAAATAGGCTATAAATTGGAGGTTTAGCAGTCGTTATTTCCAAAGCAGAACTGGATGATAAAGCCGGGCAAATGGTAGGGTTACTTATCTTTAAAATTGCCGGATATTTTGGGTAAATTACAATACTATATGCAGAATTTTGATCTGCCAATTATCTTTAGTTTCCTGATATTAAGTTATTGAATAGATACCGGATTAACCTGCAATCTTTAAATTATCAACACATGATGATTGACGTTGACCTTTTACTTACGTATGGAGCAACTTATAAAAAAATCTCTAAGGGGGAAATAATTTTTACTGAAGGAGATAACTGCTCATTCTATTATCAATTATTAACCGGTCGTGTTAACTGGCTAAACATTAATGATGACGGAAATGAGTTTATTCAAATGTTAATTTATCCAGGAGAAAGTTTTGGCGAATTGCCTTTATTCGATAATGAACCGTATGGCGAATCAGCAATTGCAGACGAAGACAGTGTAGTCATCCGTTTATACAAGCCTGTTTTTAACCAGCTAATTAGTGAAAATGTAGCTATTCATTTTAATTTTAGCAAATTACTGGCGCAACGGATACGCTTTAGATTTATACTATTACACTCGTTTGCTTGTCATGATCCAGTTGAGCGGATAAAGACATTACTGAATTATTTTAAAAAAGAAAATAAGAATTTTTGTAATAAATCCAGGCAACTGAAACTCACCCGGCAGCAAATAGCTGATATGACAGGCCTTCGGGTAGAGACAGTAATCAGGGCCATGCGGCACATGCATGAAACCGGGGCCGTACTTATAGAGAATGGAAAGGTATTTTGCTAAGGTAATGTAATCAAAAATGCTTGTTTATTTTATTGATTACAAAAGTAGATTAAAAGGTAACCAGCGATTCCATATCGCCGTAATTATGCATTTAAATATATTATTTCAATTGTCGCCAATTGTTTGGCGATTGCTGCATTGAAAGCTAACTATCATCCTTCATTTTCTTTCAAATCTTCTCCATAAGTCAGTTCCCCGTTTACAATCCTGGCTGCAGCCGTATAAGGATGTTCTTCTTCTTTTCCAACACCCATAATGTGCATTACTTTCCAACCATGTACTTTTAAATAATCTGAAACCATGGAGCGGTGACAGCGCCACCATACTGCCTCTGAACACATATAAGCGGTGCGCTGTTTCAGTGCTATCTTTTCAAGTTCCCGGATACCTTCTTTAAAAGTATCCGTTTCCATATAATCAGCATACCCCCTAAATGCCGGGTGACGCCATACCGTATTTTTAGAATCAGGATTTACTTTTCTTCTTCCACCAAGCCGTTTTAAATGGATGTATTGAATCTTATTTTCGGGTAAAGAAATTTGTAGTGCTTCTTTATTGAATTGAGGAAATTTCGTAGAGCCGGGAGAACTTCTGATATCAGCTACTATTTCAATTTGGGATGATTGAAGCATAGCTACCAGTTCATCCAGCGGGTGGGTGGAGTGTCCGATTGACCAAATGCTTTTTTCTGGTTTACTCACATTCATATTGTTCTGAATTTTAGCAATATGTCCGGTTATATCAGGCGGGACTATTTAACAGGATTATCCGATGGATAAAGTAATGCCATGCCATTAAAATACTCCTTGAGGGTTAA
>DBIH01000240.1 GCA_002296885.1 Flavobacterium sp. UBA807
ACGGTATTTCCTGTTTGTGAAATCGTTTGTGGAACATCAGTATAGGTTGGAAGAGTCACACTGTTTCCATTAGATATGGATAATGTATTGCCTGTCAAGGTTAACGATTGAGCGTCAGTATCATTGAATGTTGGCAATGTAAACGATCCTCCACCATTAGAAAGCGTAACGGTATTTCCTGACTGTGAAAGGGTTTGTGGTACTTGTGTAAACGTCGGTACCGGTAAATTTACCGGATTACTGGCAACTCCATTTACAGTAGTTACCAATTGATTTTGTGCATTAACAGTATTCGATATTGAATTCACAATATTTGCAGTATCATTAATTCCATTGACATTGCTCGTCATTATATTTCCGTTTGATGAAAGCACATTAGTCTCAACCACATTTGACATTTTTTGCAAAACCACATCACCAGTTGCATTAACGCTTAGGAATTTGTTACCCTGCTGAACTGATGTTGGATTGAAATTACTGGTCAGGTTTGTAAAGCGAAGACCTGAATTACCATTTGTTCCCTGAGTAATTTCTAATTTATTGTTAGGTGCCGCAGTACCAATTCCGACTTTTCCTTCCACCAATAACCCGTTTGTAGGTGCTATTTCTCCGGCATCAATACCATCAGGAGTATAATTTTTACCAATAACTACGGCTCCTTTCACATCTAATTTATTAGCCGGTAATACATTGTTGCCCAAACCAATACCTACATTACCGTATCTATTAACTAAAATCCTTTGAGCACCGGTTCCATCGGCAATGATAATTGTCTTGTTGGTATCATACCCTGCAAGCAACGGCGTTGAAAGTGCTTTTTGCAAAGAAATTCTATTACCCAACAGTACATTCCCACTACCATTAATTAAATTAATAGCTGTTTCTGTACCAAGAAAGACATTATTATCACCCGTAACCAAATTTCTTGGAGTCGAACACCCAACCGCGATGTTATTACTACCGCTATTAGTTAATAGCGAGGCATAACCAATAGATGTATTGTTTTCGCCAACCGTATTAGCTTCTAAAGTCCTATGCCCAATTGCGATATTTCTTGAACCTGAGCTATTGTTTAATAAAGTCCTTGTTCCAAAAGCAGCATTTAAAGATCCGGAGTCATTAGAACCCAACGCAGCATTACCAAAAGCACAGTTGAACCCCCCTGAAGAAGAGCTCAAAACTCCAATCCCAAAAGCACTATTGCTGTTAGCTGTATTGTCGATCAGAGCATTTTTACCAAAACCAGTGTTAAAATTCCCGGTACTATTCGCTCCTGCATTCTCACCTAAAAAGGTATTATCAGTCTGTGCACTCGACGAAAAAACGATTCCAAAAAAAGTTACAATCGCTAAAAGATAGGTAGTTTTCATTTTCATATCCGAACATTTAAAATTAAAAATCAATTCACGTTTCTTTTATACCACTCAGGTGATATTCGTTTGATTTTTTGTTCTGATACTTTGACAAATCAAATATAAATTGTTTTATTAAAATTATCTACAAAATACATATAAAATCGATGAAATACATATTTTAATATATTGATTAAGACAATATCCTACATTTTAAATTTACTTTATTTTCTGAGAATGTTAATTTTACGGGAAACCGTAACTTTTTGGCATAAAAAAAACTCCCTACGTTGTAAGGAGTTTTAAATATAAGTTGTAAGCGTTTTATCTTTTGTCCATTGGTTTGAATTCTCTCAAAGGATACCCGGTATAAACCTGTCTTGGTCTTCCGATTGGCTCTTTGTTGATGCGCATTTCTTTCCATTGTGCAATCCAGCCTGGCAAACGTCCGATAGCAAACATTACGGTAAACATATCGGTCGGAATTCCTAATGCGCGGTATATTATTCCTGAATAAAAATCAACATTTGGATATAATTTTCTTGATACAAAGTAATCATCTACCAATGCCGCTTCTTCCAGTTCTTTTGCAATTCTCAAAACCGGATCGTCAACGCCAAGATTTTTTAAAACCTCATCAGCAGCTTTTTTGATGATCTTTGCTCTTGGATCAAAGTTTTTGTATACTCTGTGCCCAAATCCCATCAAACGGAAAGGATCATCTTTATCTTTAGCTTTGGCCATATATTTAGCAGAATCTCCTCCATCTTTTTGGATTTCTTCCAGCATTTCTAAAACCGCTTGGTTAGCTCCACCGTGCAATGGTCCCCAAAGCGCGGAAACTCCGGCTGAAATTGAAGCAAATAAACCGGCATGTGATGAGCCAACTATTCTTACTGTAGAAGTAGAACAGTTTTGTTCGTGATCAGCATGAAGTATGAATAATTTATCTAAGGCATCAACTACGATTGGATTTGCTGTATAAGGTCCTGTAGGCAATTTGAACATCAACTGCATGAAATTATCAACATAACCAATAGTATTGTCATAATAGTTCAACGGATAACCCATCATTTTTCTGTAAGTCCAAGTTGCAATAACCAAAAATTTACCCATGGTTTTGCAGATGGCTTCATACATTTCTTTTTCATTCTCCACATTGACTACTTTTGGATTAAAAGCTGTCAAAGCACTTGTCAAAGCTGACAAAACTCCCATCGGATGTGCTGTTTTTGGGAAACCGTCAATGATGTTTTTCATTTCTTCATTGACCAAAGTATATTTGTGAATGTTTACTTCAAACTTCTCTAACTCTGCTTTTGTTGGCAATTCTCCAAAAATTACGAGATACGCTACTTCAAGAAAACTTGCTTTTTCGGCTAAATCTTCAATAGCATAACCTCGATAACGAAGAATTCCTTCTTCTCCATCAAGGAATGTAATATCGCTTTTGCAGGAACCAGAGTTTTTATAACCGGGGTCAAGCGTAATTGCTCCCGTTAAGGCGCGTAGTTTATCAATATCGATAGCTGCTTCATTTTCGCTTCCTACTATTACCGGAAACTCATATTTGTTGCCATCAAATTCTAATATTGCGGTTTTAGACATGATATAAAATGGGAATAAATCTTAATAAAATCATTAATTCGACAAAATTAACGAATTGGAAACGAAATAAAAAAGAAATATGGCAACGTTTTAGTTATAATTTTGCTAAAATACTACAAGTGTATATTTGCCCACTTTTTTCAAAATAAAAACTCACGACGGTATGTCGCGAGTTTCTACAATTTGAATTTCAATTAACTTTACTTTTTCACTATTTTTTGAACCATAATTCCTTTTACGGATTTTATTTTGATGAAATAAACTCCAGTTGTTTTATCTGAAATATCATCGGCTTTGAAAATGGAGAACGTAAACCTATTGTTAAACCGCAACTGCTCAAGCTCTAAATAATTTTGCAGACTTTCAATTTCTTTATCAATCGGAATTAACGCTTCTTTTGAATATTCTAAAGTCAGTCGCATTAATTTGGAGAATTTCAATAAATATTTGATGGCCAAATCTGTGCCGTTTTGCACAATAAAGCTCGATATCGAACCCAAACAATTAAACACAAAATGTGGATTCATCTGCAAATGCAACGCTTTCTGTTCGTATTCTGCAAGCTCTTTCTGCAACGTTAGGGTCTTCTTTAACTGAAGCCGATTGTAAATCAGAAAAACAATTCCGAAGACCAATAAAATAAACAATATGATAAAAAAGATTTGCTGCTGATGTCTTTTGGATTGCTCTTCATAGACTAATTCTCTTTTTTCATGCTCTTTCTTTTGGATGGCCTCCTTTTTTTCAAACTCAAAGTTCATTTCAGCACGCACGCTGTTTCTTATATTTTCGGCATTTGCCACGCTATCACGCGCTATGCTGTACAATCGAAAATGTTTTAAAGACTCATCGGAATTGTGTTTCCTGTCATAAATTTAACTTAATCTTTTTTCGGCATTCTGAACTTGCTCAATGACATTTAGCTCTTTGGCTAAAGTTAGAGATTTGTTGGTTGCAACTAATGATTCGTCTAATTTATTTTGTTCGAAATAGATGTCACCGATGTAAAAATAGGTGTCGGCAATTCCAAATTTATCTTCAATAGAGGTAAATGCAACTATAGCTTTATCGTAGGTTTTTAATGCTTGGGAAGTGTTGCCGGCTAATTTATAATACAATCCGAGATTGTTATATAATTCTCCTAAACCACGTGGATTGGGATACTTTGCAAACAGCTGTTGAGCTTTGGTATAATACTCCAATGCTTTTGGATATTTCTTTTGATGGAGATAAATATTACCAATGTTAGTCATAGTGATTCCGACGGTTTCATCGCCAATCTTTTCTTGAATTTTAAGGCACTTTACAAAATAACTTAACGCTTTAAAGTCGGCATCCTGCGATTTATAAATTATGCCAACATTGTTGTACAAACGAGCGCATTTTTGAAGGTTTTGAGTTTCCTCATAAATCTTTAACGCTTTGAGTTCATATTGAAGTGCTTTGGCATAAATGCTTTGCTCCGAAAATACAATTCCGATACTACCGTAGGCTCTGGCTAAACATTCTTTGACTTCTTTTGTGTTTTCGGAATTATTGTTCAGTTCATCTTCAAAAACAGCTTGCGCATTAGAAAAATTCCTGAGTGCTTCTGTATAATTTCCTTTGATGATATTGGCGTTACCAATATTAATATAGGCATTGCCTTCGGCTGATTTGTATTTGATTTTAACAGAAAGTTGCAATGCTTGATTGGCATATTGGATCATTGCGTTAGGATTACTCGACTTATATTCATCGGCAATCGCATTCAGCAGCCGTACCTTATCAATATCATTTTTGGTTTTTTGCAAAACCGAAACCAAACTATCTGCTTTTTGATTTTGTGACCAGCTGACTGCCGAAAAAATCAACAGGATATATAAAACTATTTTCATACAGTAACATTTTAGCTAATGCTAGAAACAAAAATAGTATTCCCTTTTTGGTTTCAATCCGGTAAATGAGAATTTGAGTGTTTTGAATTAGAATTTGAAACTATACTAAGTTAAGAAACTCTTTTGGCAATGCAGAATGTACTCACCCCAAAAGGAAAATTAACAACTTTCAGGAGTTTGTTTTCAAAAATAATCAATTGCAATAACGCGCTGTTAACCAAACTATTCCCAATAGAAATGTCGCTTTTACCTGTTTTATTTTTTTGGAAGACCGCGCTTATTTTCCTAAATAAATATACCGGTAAAAAAAGGAAGAAATTCCAGTAGCTTGATTTTTTAATTTCAAGGTTTTCAGCTTTTAGTTTATACTTTAACTCTGCATTTGTATATCTTCTGTAATGCATATTCACTTCATCGTGATAACTCCACAGTGACATAAAAGCAGGAACAAAAACATACATCTGTCCTCCTACTTTAAGCAAACTTTTCCAGTTTTTAACTGCTTTGACATCATCTTTAAGATGCTCTAAGCAATCGGAAGCGATGATGATATCAAAGGTTTCAGCCAGTGTTATGTTTTGGGCATCCATCACATAACTATTCTTGATTCCGTTGGCTTTACAATTTTCGATAGCGGTTTCACTGATATCAACACCATAAAGATTTTCAGGCTCAAAACCCAAACGCTCAAGATCTTTTAAAAAAATGCCAGATGAACAGCCAATATCAAGTACTTTACTGTTTTTTGGAGCGTCTTTTAATAAATCAAGTAAATATTTTCGGCGCGATTTGAACCACCAGTGGTCGGTTTCAACATCGTGATATTTCTTTTCAAAATCTTTTTCCATAGCTTTTTAATCAACTCTTTTATCAATAAAATAACGTGGTCTTTGCTTTACTTCGGAATAAATTTTTCCGACATATTCGCCTATGATTCCGAAACAGAACAATTGCACTCCACCCAAAAAATACATCGGTATAACAGTAGAAAGCCATCCCGGAACTGTATCTCCAATATAGATTGCAAAAAAAGCGTACCCAGTCATTAATAGGCAAGCAAAAAATACGGCAAAGCCAATTATGGTAACCAGTTTTAACGGATAATTACTAAACGAAGTAATTCCGTTCCAGGCAAAGGCTGCCATTTTTCGGAACGGATATTTTGATTCACCTGCAAAACGCTCCAGTCGGTCGTAGTAAACCACATCTTTGCTAAATCCGATACTTGGAATAATTCCTCTCAGGAACAAATTAACTTCATTGAACTCGCTCAATGACTGCAAAACCCTCTGACTGCACAATCTGTAATCGGCATGATTGTGAATGACGTTTACTTTCATCATCTTCATCAATTTGTAGAAAAGCAATGCTGTATTCCGTTTGAAGAAAGTATCTGTTTTTCGTTCTTTCCTAACACCATAAATTACATCAGTTCCCGATTTGAATTTGATAATCATTTCTTCTATGACACGAACATCATCCTGCAAATCGGCATCGATAGAAATCAGCGCATCGGCTTCATCCTTAAAAGTAAGTAATCCTGCCAATAATGCTTTTTGATGCCCGACATTTCCGGCCAGTTTCAATCCTTTTATGTGCGTTAGTTGGCCTGTTTTTTCTTCAAGAATCTGCCAGGTCTTATCCTTACTTCCGTCGTCAACAAAAACAGCAAAGCTCTTTTCAGAAATTATGTTTCGAGCTACCAAATCTTTTATAATTTCATTTAGCTGCATTGAAGTTTCATTCAATACAAGTTCTTCATTATAACAAGGTGAAACGATTCCGATAATTGGTTTATGATTGATATCCATTAGTTGGTTTGTATTTTATTTGGAAAAACAAATTTAGCAATAAAGTTGACTTTATCCCTATACCATTTTATTCGGTATAAACCTGCCGCGCTCATTATATATAAAGCAACGCGAGACGGAAACATATATCGTGGTTCCATATAGGTGAGCCCATGGAAAATCAGCAGCGATAAAATCACTGCCCAGAACGGCCAATAATTTATGAGGTTTTTTTCTTTAAACAGGAAAACAAACACTCCAAAAATGAGCAGCAAATTGATACAGTTGATAAGCAGCATAAAAAACCAATAAGCGGTTGCACCCCGAATTGGGCCTAAGTGAAAATCCTTTGGCTGAACGCTGTTTATGAAATAAACATGCCCATAAAAACATTTGACAAAAAACTGACGGGTGAATAAAAATGGATGTTCAAGAGCATCATTGATTAAAAATTCTTTATAAACTTCAGTAGAAGATTTATGAGTTGCTGCCATTATAGTTGACAACTCTGATCCGCTTTTTTCCCAATTCTGATAATCTTTGCTATTAGCCCTGTTATCGTTATCCCAAAAGCGGAAATCTGTTGGCTCTTCCCTAAACTGGAATCTTCCGATATGGGCAACATAATAAAGTAAGCTTTCCTGATTTTGATTTGATTTTGTTCCGGTGATTACTTTTGCCAAATGCAAAGTGCCATAACCCAGTAATCCAACACAACAGAAAGTCAGTGCTAATTGTTTTCCATAAGCCTTAAAAAAATCTTTTCTTTTGAAAAATGCATAGGCAATAATCAAAAATCCTAAACCCAAAATCAACATAGTGTTTGGTCTGTTCAAAATCAGGAACCAAATTCCCAGTGTCAATAAAACCCATCCTTTTTTTTGCTTTGGATTTGCAAAAGCAATTGACCAGCCGTAAAGTGCTATTGTCAAAGAAAAGAAAGCGGGAACTTCTGCCAGAATGCCAAGCGAATAATAACAATGTATCGGAAAAACAAAAAAAAGCAATATTGCCAACAGTCCGACTTCATCTGAAAATAATGAGGAACCTATTCTAAAAACAAGCAGCAAACTGATGGTCACTATAAGAAACGTAAATAGGGTTGCATATACCCAAAGCTGGTTATCTGTAGCATTCGAAGGTGCAATGAGATAGGGCAAAGTGTAAAAAATTACCGGTCCAGGTGCTTTGGTAATCGTGATCTTATCATAACTGACCGTTCCTTTAATATAACGCGCCATATTTTTTGCTTCAACATGAAAAGTGTCATCACCAAAAGGTTTTGCTTTAAAGGGTAAATTAAGAACTACCAGCATCATCAATGTTGATATCAGGATGATGAGCAGGTTGATTCTATTAGCAAAAAAAGTCGTTGTCTTCATCTATGTTGTAACAATAAATAGCATCGAAAATAATAAAAAACCCCGAGCTTACACTCAGGATTTTATTTCTAAACATGATTTCAAATTTTAGGATAAAGCTACCTTCACCTGATCGGCTGCTTCCTGAAATTGTGTTGCAGATAAAATTGGCATTCCCGAATTATCGATTAACTCTTTTGCGATTTCAGCATTAGTTCCCTGAAGACGTACAATAATCGGCACTTTAATCGCATCACCCATATTTTTGTAGGCATCAACAACACCCTGAGCCACACGGTCACAACGAACGATTCCTCCAAAGATGTTAATCAGAATTGCTTTTACGTTTGGATCTTTAAGAATGATTCTGAATGCTGTTTCCACTCGTTTTGCATCTGCAGTTCCTCCAACATCCAAGAAGTTTGCCGGTTCAAAGCCTGCATATTTGATCAAGTCCATGGTTGCCATTGCCAATCCGGCACCGTTAACCATACAGCCAACAGTTCCGTCAAGGTCAACATAGTTCAGACCCACTTCCTTGGCTTCAACTTCAATTGGATTTTCTTCACGAATGTCACGCATATCAGCATATTTAGGCTGACGGTATAAAGCGTTATCATCAATATTTACTTTGGCATCCACTGCCATGATTTTGTTGTCAGATGTTTTTAAAACCGGATTGATTTCAAACATTGAAGCATCAGAACCGATGTAAGCATTATATAACGACTCCACAAACTTTACCATTTCTTTGAACGCATTTCCTGAAAGACCTAGGTTGAAAGCAATTCTTCGTGCTTGAAATCCCTGTAATCCGACAGCAGGATCAATTTCTTCTGTAAAGATTAAATGAGGTGTATGTTCGGCAACTTCCTCTATATCCATTCCTCCTTCGGTAGAATACATAATCATGTTTCTTGCTTTTGCTCTATTTAAAAGAACAGACATATAGAACTCCGAAGTTTCACTTTCTCCCGGATAATATACATCTTCAGCAACCAAAACTTTGTTCACTCTTTTCCCTTCAGGCGGAGTCTGAGGTGTTTTTAACATCATTCCTATGATTTGCTCTGAAAGCTCCTCAACTTGTTGCAGATTCTTAGCCAATTTTACTCCACCACCTTTTCCTCTTCCACCGGCATGAATTTGGGCTTTGATGACATGCCAGCCTGTTCCGGTTTCGGCAGTTAATTGTTTTGCCGCAGCCACAGCTTCAACAGGGCTGTTAGCAACAATACCACGTTGAACGCGAACGCCATAACTTGCTAAAATTTCTTTTCCTTGATATTCGTGTATGTTCATAATAAAAAGAGTTTGTTTGAGTAAAATGTGCCACAAAAGTAATTAATTTAGCATCAAACAAAAAAGAAATGTTTCTCAATTTTATGTTTTTCTGATTTACAGTTTTTGAAGGCGATTACGCAACCATTTTTGATATAAAACATCTCATTTTCAAAACCAGAAACTATGAAAAAATCAATCACAATTTTAGTAATACTGTTAGCCTTTTTATTTGTCGGCTGTAGTAGTGAATCAGGATCGACATCCCAAAATACCATTTCAGGGCAATGGAAGCTAATAGGTGTAAATGGGACATTTGCCGGAATACATGATACCTTCCCTGAGGGAATGATTACCTGGGATTTTAATTCGCTTAACCAAACAGTAACGGTAACAAATCATAATACAGACCCTAACCTATTTGATGTTTTGGAAACCGGGGTTTACAATTATCATCTTTTAAATGTTCCGGGAGCTCCGTGTGATGAAAGCATTGACATAAATGGGAGTGTCTACGGTTGTTATTCGGTTGCAAATGATAGCCTGGTAATTGACCAATCCGTAGCTGATGGCTTTGCCATAATCTTAAAGCATTAATAAAGCATTTTTATTTCCTTGATATCATAATGAGTAATACTCTCGTCGTCAAGCAAAACCTCAAGCTTTCCATCTAAAGTAACTCTTTTGATAATTCCCATAAAATGATTACCCATTTGGTCTTCAAAGGCGGATGGGTAATTTATTTTATATAGATTTTGATGGTATTCCTTCCAAAGCGATTCTGGATTTTGAGCTAATTTTTGAAACGATTCTTGCAAAAATTCTCCAATATGCAAAGCCATATTTTCAGGATCATAGATTTCTCCAGTAATACAGGTTAGTGAAGTTGCCTGTGGAAGATTCTCAAAATTCGTCTGGTTTAAATTTAATCCGATACCAACTACCGAATTAAGGCTTCCTTCAGGTTTACGCCTGTTTTCAATTAAAATTCCTGCCACTTTTTTAGAATCTGACAGAATGTCGTTGGGCCATTTTATCGAAACTTTAGGAATTTTATTCTTTTTTAAAATATTTAAAACCGAAAGAGCTGCAGCAACATTTAAGTCAAATATATTTTCATTATTTAAAGAAACATCTTTAATCAAAACACTCATAGTTAGGTTTTTACCTTTTTCGGAAACCCACTTGGCTCCCATTTGCCCTTTGCCTTTGGTCTGCTCATTTGCCACAACTATCGTAAAATTTTCCAATACTGATTCGTTGGATAATTGTTTCAGATAGTCATTAGTAGAATCTATGGCATCGAGTTTGATTAGAGGCATGGTACAATGGTGAATTTTAAACTTTTGTTAAGCAAAATTAAAGACAAAAAGTAATACATTTGCAAAACATACATAAATAATAAATGACGAAGAAAGCGGTTAATTCAGATGTTCTTTTGGCGAACATCATAAAAGGCATTGAAGAAGTAAAAGGAAATGATATTGACATCCTGGATTTAAGAGGAATTGACACAGCAGTTTGTGACTATTTTATCATCTGCAACGGAAGTTCCAACACCCAAGTTAACGCTATCGTTAACTCCATTCAAAAATTAGTTTCTAAAGAATTAAAAGACAAACCATGGCACGTTGAAGGAACGGATAATGCCGAGTGGGTATTAATGGATTATGTAAATATTGTAGTCCATGTTTTCCAAAAACAAATCCGTGAATTCTATAACATTGAAGGTCTTTGGGGTGATGCCAAAATAACTACCATTCAAAATAAATATTAAAAAAGTTCCTATATAAAAAATGGCTAACGAAAAAAAACCTACTGGTTTCAAATTAAGTCCCTGGTGGATTTACGGAATATTAATAGCAATATTCATTGCCCTAAACTACGTTGGTGGTGCGGGATTTCAGGATACAGCGAAAATAACTTATTCAAAGTTTAATGATCTTTTAGAAAAAGGTCAGATTGAAAAAGTTGTGGTCTATAACAAGACTGAGGGTGAAGCTTATTTAACAAAAGAAGCCCTAAAAGATAAAGCAAATAAGAAAGTTGCTACAGACATTCTTGGTAATACAAACAAAGGCCCACACTACTCTTTTGACATCGGGAACGATGAAGTTTTCCAAAACAATATTGAGAAAGCTAAAAAAGAAAATAAGCTTAAAGTCTTTGATTTTAAGGTAAAAAGCAATTGGTCAGAATTGTTGATAAGCCTACTGCCAATTGTTGTAATTATTGGCCTTTGGATATTAATTATGAGAAGAATGTCAGGTGGTGCCGGTGGTGCCGGTGGCGGGCAAATCTTCAATATTGGAAAATCGAGAGCGAAGCTTTTTGATGAAAATTCAGAAGTGAAAATAACCTTTAAGGATGTAGCCGGACTGGAAGGTGCAAAAGAAGAGGTTCAGGAAATAGTTGAATTCCTTAAAACACCTGAAAAATACACAATTCTGGGAGGTAAAATACCTAAGGGCGCATTGTTAGTCGGCCCTCCGGGAACCGGAAAAACGCTATTAGCCAAAGCCGTTGCCGGTGAAGCTAAAGTGCCTTTCTTTTCTTTATCGGGTTCTGATTTTGTTGAGATGTTTGTTGGTGTTGGTGCTTCGCGTGTAAGAGATTTATTCAAGCAGGCTAAAGACAAAGCTCCTTCGATAATTTTCATTGATGAAATTGACGCAGTTGGTAGAGCCCGAGGGAAAAACAGTTTATCAGGTGGAAACGACGAACGTGAAAATACGCTGAACCAATTGCTGACCGAAATGGATGGTTTTGGTACTAATACCCACGTAATCGTAATTGCAGCAACCAACAGAGCTGATGTTTTAGACAAAGCCCTGATGCGTGCCGGACGTTTTGACCGACAAATTTATGTTGACTTACCAGACATTCGTGAGAGAAAAGAAATCTTCGAGGTGCACCTTGCTCCTCTTAAAAAAGTTGAAGGTTTAGATACCGATTTCCTTGCAAAACAAACGCCAGGTTTCTCTGGAGCTGATATTGCGAATGTTTGTAACGAAGCGGCCTTGATTGCTGCCAGAAATAATAAAGAAGCGGTTGACAAGCAAGACTTTTTAGATGCCGTTGACCGAATTGTAGGTGGTCTTGAAAAGAAAAACAAAATCATAACAACCGAAGAAAAACGCGCGATTGCTGTTCACGAAGCTGGTCATGCAACCGTTAGCTGGATGCTTGAACATGCTGCTCCGCTGGTAAAAGTTACAATTGTACCGAGAGGACAAAGTTTGGGTGCTGCGTGGTATTTACCTGAAGAAAGACAAATTGTACGTCCGGAACAAATGCTGGATGAAATGTGTGCCACTATGGGTGGTAGAGCTGCTGAGAAAGTAATGTTCAATAAAATCTCAACCGGTGCTTTAAGTGATTTGGAAAAAGTAACCAAACAGGCACGCGCAATGGTTACCATTTACGGACTGAATGATAAATTGGGTAATATTACTTACTACGATTCAAGCGGGCAAAATGAGTATAATTTCTCTAAACCTTATTCAGAAGAAACGGCGCTGGTAATTGACAAAGAGATTTCAACCTTGATTGAAACAGAATATCAGAGAGCTATTAAAATTTTAGAGGAAAACAAGGATAAATTGGAACAATTGGCCAATATCCTGATTGAAAAAGAAGTTATTTTCAAAGACGATTTAGAAACCATTTTTGGGAAAAGGCCATTTGAAATTCCTGATGAAGAGAAGGAAATAGTATAACAAAAAGGTTTTTAAACATTTTTATAAAATCTTAATTCAAAACAAGCTTTTGAATTAAGATTTTTTTATCTTTGGAGAATTCCAAACACAAATTAAGATTATAATTACAAGCATGAGTCTTTTCAGAAAATTTTTCGGCACTGGTAATGATGCATCTGACGAAGAAAGTCAAAGCGAATTCAATAATGCTCCTTCAAGCTTTTCCTTACTTCCTGTTGACGAAAAGTTCACTTATAATTTCAAGAAAAACGGTGGTAAGTTTTTATATTGTGAAAACTTAAACGAAGTAAAAGACCAATTCCTGAATATTTTAGAAGAAAATGATTGGTTCGAATGCGAAGCATTGTGTTATGAGCCAAAACTCTTCAGCATGCTTGATGAAAACAAATTGTCTTACGACAAACCTACCGATCCTAAGTTTTTATTTGCTACTTGTGAAAACCTGATTGCCGATGAAGGTTCTGTTCTTTTTTCATCAAATCAGATAAAACAGAATAAGCCAAATGATCTGCCAATCAACATCATTATACTGGCAACTACAAGCCAGATTCTGGAAGCTAAAAGCGATGGCCTTCGTGTCATTAAGAAAAAATACGATAAAGATTACCCAACCAATATCACTACCATAAAATATTTCGAGAAAGCAAAAGACGAAGATTTTCTTCAGTACGGAAGCACCGCTAAAAACTTATACTTGCTGCTTTTAGAAGATTTATAAAATGAACGAATCGCTAAAGAGATTATTATCTGGTGTAGTTTATGTCGCACTGCTTATAATTGCCACTACCTACTCTGTTACCAGCTTTTATATACTGTTTGGCGTATTCATGATGATTGCGGTTTATGAATTTTGCCTTTTAGTCAATCTAAATCCGATACTTCCGCTTCTTTTTGGTGCATTTACGTACACATTAGCCACTCATTTTAAAGAGCAATACTTACCCGATTCCGATCATATGAATGACGGTTTACTTTTATTGGCTACACTGTTTGTTTCGGTTAAAGCACTCCATCTTCTTTTGGTTTCACAAAAGCAAAAAATAGATAAGCTTTCAAGATACATTTATGTTATTGGTTATGTCATATTTCCATTTATCATCATTTCAAAAATCCCTTTTGGAAAGCACGGTTACAATCCGCAAATCATCATCAGTATTTTTATTCTAATCTGGACGAATGATACGTTTGCCTATATCGTTGGAAAGTCAATCGGAAAACATAAACTTTACGAACGGATATCACCTAAAAAAACCATAGAAGGCTTTATTGGCGGAATAGTATTTTCGGTAATTGCCGGATTTTTAATATCTAAATATTATATTGGCGGTTCGATTCTTATCTGGACAATAAGCCCTGTAATCATTAGTATATTCAGCACTTTGGGCGATTTGATCGAATCTAAATTCAAAAGAATTGCCGGTGTAAAAGACAGTGGAAAGATAATGCCCGGGCATGGTGGCATTCTAGATCGCTTGGATAGTATTATATTTGTAGCTCCATTTGTTTATTTGTTTTATCAAATCTTATATTATGTTTCATAAAGAAGGCGGAAAAATAATTTTAATTGCAACTTCGGTAACGGTACTTATTTTCCTTTTATCGCACAAATTCACATCAATATTATGGCTGGAAAAAACCATTCAGATCATAACATTGATTTTTTTGTTGCTTGTTTTGCAGTTTTTCAGAAACCCTAACAGAAGAATAAATCCTGATGAAAATGTGGTAACGGCTCCGGTTGACGGAAAAGTGGTAGTGATTGAAGAAGTATTCGAAGAGGAATATTTCAAAGACAAACGCCTTCAGGTTTCTATATTCATGTCACCGATAAACGTTCACGTTACACGCTACTGTGTAAGCGGAAAAATAAAATATAGCAAATACCATCCTGGAAAATACTTAGTCGCATGGCATCCAAAAGCAAGTACCGAAAACGAAAGAACGACCGTTGTAATTGAAAGCCGCGAATTTGGAGAAATTCTTTACCGTCAGATTGCAGGTGCTTTGGCAAGAAGAATCGTTAACTATGCCGAAGAAGGAATGAATGTGCGTCAGGGTGATGATGCCGGTTTTATCAAATTCGGATCGAGAGTCGATATTTATTTTCCATTGGGAACCAAAATAGATGTCAAGCTTCAACAAAATGCTGTCGGGAATCATACTATCATTGCAACAAAAGCATAAGTATCAATGTCAGAAAAAGAATTAGATATTCGATTTCAGGAAGCAGTAGAAATTGCTTCAAAAATGTCACAATCTGATCTTCCTCAGGATGTGCAGTTGCGCTTGTATGCCTATTATAAGCAAGCCACGATGGGAACAAAAAGCTATAACTTTTCTCCCGATTTTGATTTGAGAAGTGCCTTTAAAACCAATGCCTGGATGCAGATCAGTCATTTATCGATAGACGAAGCTAAAGAATTTTATATTGAAGCAATCCATGAAATTGCAAATGAAAAAAAGTAGATTATGAAAAAGGTAATTGTAATTGCTTTATGCTTTTCTTTTATGTTCTTTTTACCATCTTGTAAAAGAAAAAAACTTACTGAAGTTGTAGAAGTTCCATTACCATCAGCTGAAGAAAAAGTAACCATCGGTCAGCCGGATGATGTTTCTGCTGATGAAGGACAATTCTCATTGGCAAAATTGCCTTATCAATACAATGAATTACAGCCAAGTATTGACATCCTCACAATGGAAGTCCATTATTCTAAACATTATCTGACCTATACCAACAATCTGAATAAATTAGTCGCTGCTGATGCAACGCTTACAGATTTATCAATTGAAGACATCTTAAAAAAGTGTGACGGAACGAATGCTGATTTAAAAAACAACGCTGGCGGTTATTACAATCACGGCTTCTTTTGGGAAGGCATGAAACCTAAATCCGGTGGTCAGCCTAAAGACACTTTGGCATCAGTCATCACAAGGGATTTTGGAAGTTTTGATAACTTTAAAACACAGTTTTCTGATGCTGCCGAAAAGCAATTCGGTTCGGGTTGGGCTTGGCTTGTTTTAGACAAAACCGGAAAATTAGTCGTGACCAGCACTCCAAATCAGGATAATCCTTTGATGCCAAAACAAACGGTTTCGGGTACTCCTTTATTAAACCTTGATGTTTGGGAGCACGCTTATTATCTGGATTATCAATACAAGCGTAAAAAGTATATTGAAAACTTCTTCAAGATCATTAACTGGAAAAAAGTATCGGAGCGTTTCGAAGAAGCTACCGCTGCAAAGAAATAAATTATAAAAATCCCCATCTGAATGATGGGGATTTTTTTTCTGCCATTCTTAACATTACTTAATTAAGAAAATCATTTACTTTGCATACTATTTGAATTTTGCAATATGGAATCAATCACAATAAAAGAATTCTACAAAGATGTTTTTGGCGGATGCTGTCCGGTCATAGATGACTTCCTTGACGAGAACAACAGTAATGACATTGGGCATTTTAATGTATTCAACATTAAAGACCTACAGGCTAATTGCACCGGCAAACCAACTATGCCCTATAACCGCAGAACTTATTACAAAATAAGTTTGATTCAGGGCAAAAACCAGGTAGAATATGCCGACAAGGTAATTGACATTAATGATTACGCGATTCTATTTGCAACTCCAAAAATTCCTTACAAGTACACTCCGTTAGACAATAATCAGTCTGGGCATTTTTGTGTTTTTACCAAAGATTTTATTACCAAATCGAACAGCGGACTGGTAATTGACGATATTCCAATATTTAACGCCAACAGCGATTTCATTTATCAGATTACCGAAGAACAGGCAAAGGAATTTGAACAAACCTTTGACAAAATGCATACCGAAATCGCTTCTGATTATTCCTTTAAATATGATTTGCTTCGCAATTACGTAATCGAGTTGATTCATTACGGACAGAAACTCAAACCTATTGCAGCGACTAAGAATTCTATTAACGCTTCAACCCGCATTTCAACATTGTTTATCGAATTAATCGAAAGACAGTTCCCTATTGAATCGCCAACACAAATCCTGCAATTGCGGACTGCAAAAGATTATGCCGATATGCTACAGGTTCATGTTAACCATCTAAATAAAGTCCTGAAAGAACTTACCGGTAAAACCACAACCGAAATCATTTCCAGCAGAATAATCCAGGAAGCAAAAGTGCTTTTAAGACAAACCAACTGGAACATTTCGGAAATCGCTTTCAGTCTTGGTTTTGAAGAAGTAGCACACTTTTCAAACTTCTTTAAAAAACAAACAGCAACTTCGCCATTAAGTTTCAGAGACAAATTATTTGAAATTTACAAATAACAGATTGAAAATCGCAACAAGCCAGCCTTAGTTATTTGCCAACTTTGCATTGTAATTTTAAACAATGTAAAAATGACAACGAATTCAAAAATTGCCCTAATAACCGGCGGAAGCCGTGGATTAGGCAGAAACATGGCTATTCAGTTAGCAAAAAAAGGATTGGATGTGATTATAACCTATCACAGTCGATCGGATGAAGCTCAAAACGTAGTAACCGAAATAGAAAAACTGGGACAGAAAGCGGTTGCTTTGCAACTCGACGTAGCTGATTCAAAATCATTCGACAAATTTGTATCTGAAGTTAAATCGGTACTTGCATTGACTTTCCATACAGATAAAATTGATTATTTGGTGAACAACGCTGGTGTTGGCGTTCATGCCAGTTTTGGAGAAACTACAGAAGAGCAGTTTGACAATATGGTCAATATACATCTAAAAGCTCCTTTCTTCCTTACACAAAGACTATTGCCACAATTCAATAATGGTGGTGGAATCGTAAACATTGCTTCAGGCTTGACACGATTTTCATTTACCGGTTATGACGCTTATGCAACAATGAAAGGCGGCGTTGAAACACTTTCAAAATATCAGGCCAAGTTTCTTGGTGATAGAGGAATTCGCGTAAATATTGTAGCTCCGGGAGCTATTGAAACTGATTTCGGTGGTGGTGCCGTAAGAGACAATAAAGAACTTAATGATATGATTTCTTCCTTAACTGCTTTGGGAAGAGTTGGTTTACCGGATGACATTGGCGGTGTTGTTGCTTTCCTTTGCTCTGACGATGCAAAATGGGTCAATGGACAACGCATTGAAGTTGCGGGCGGAATATTTTTATAATCTGTTTTTCATAAAAAATCCCTATCGGCTTGATAGGGATTTTTGTTTTAAGATTTACCAGATGACCACTCGGTCTTTTTCAGGCAAATACATTTTGTTCCCTTCTTTTACATTGAATGCTTTATAAAACTCAGGTATATTCATTAACGGACCATTAACCCTGAATTGAGCAGGTGAATGAACATCTGACATAATCTGTCTTGTGATTGATTCGTCTTTTGCATGCACCATCCAGGCGTATCCATAAGCCATGAAATATCTTTGCTCTGGTGTCAAACCACTGATTCTCTCTTTATTTTTGAATTGGTTTGTTTTCTTGAACGCTTCATAACCCATTACGACACCTCCTAAATCGGCAATGTTTTCTCCCTGTGTAGCATCGCCATTGATAAACTTACCTTTTAATGGTTCAAACTTATTGAACTGGGCAACTATTGCTTTTGTTTTCTGAGTGAATTTAGCTTTATCTTCAGCAGTCCACCAATCTTTCAGATTTCCTTTATCATCGTATTGGCTTCCCTGATCATCAAAGCCGTGTGTGATTTCGTGCCCGAATGTTGAACCTCCAATGATTCCATACAAAATTGCATCATCCGGCATTCTTCCTTCAAAACCCGGAACTATGATATTGCAGGCAGGAACACAGATTTCGTTATTACTCGGATTGTAATACGCATTATACGTTTGTGGGTACATACCCCATTCGGTTCTGTCTACAGGTTTGCCAAACTTTTTAATCATATAATTGTATGCCCATTTATTTGTTGCCATGACATTAGCACAATATTCTTTTCTATTGATGACAACGCTGCTCATATCTTTCCATTTATCTGGATAGCCAACCTTCATAACAATTTTGCTTAATTTGTACAAAGCTTTTTTCTTTGTTTCCTCGCTCATCCAGTCCAATTTCTTTATGTGCTGGGCATAAACATCACGGATATTGTTTCCAATTTCAAGCAATTTTTCTTTAGAGCCTTTTGGCAAATAATCAGCAATATATACCTGTCCTATAAGCTCTCCTAATGAACCATCAGTTTGCTCAACAATTCTTTTCCATCTTGGTTTTTGTTCTTTTACCCCATTCATTACAGTTGAATAGAAATAAAAGTTTTGCTTCTCAATTGAATTATTCAAATATGCCGCATACGTATTTACAACATCCCATTTCAAATAGGTTTTCCAGTCATCAATAGAATAAGCTTTTACAACTTTATTCAATCCTTTATAAAATTCAGGCTGACCAACAATTACGGTATCCGCTTTTGTAATTCCAAGTTGTGGCAGCACATTTTCCCAGGCAATATTTGGTGTAGAAGTTTTAAATTCAGCCAAAGTCATTTTGTTATAATTCTTTACCGGGTCACGAAGTGCTTCAAGCTTTCTACTGTTCTTCGCTAACTCAGTTTCCAGTTTCATTATTGTTGCGGCTGCTTTTTGAGCCGTTGTTCCATCTTCTCCGATTAACCCCATCATCTTTTGAATATGCTTTACATACTCGGCCCTTATTTTAGTCGTTTCAGCATCTGTATTGAAATAATATTCCTGTTGGCCTAATCCTAAACCGCCCTGCGCAAAGAACAGAGCATTTTTAGAACTGATCTTATCATCCTGTCCAACATAGAAAGAGAAAGCCGGACCGGCACCGATTGTATGTAAATAAGCGATTGTGTTCATTAATGTAGGAACATCGGTGATGGCTGATATTTTTGCAAGTGTTGGCGCCAATGGTTTTAATCCTGCTTTTTCAATAGACAAAGTATCCATTCCGGAAGCATAAAAATCACCTATCTTTTGTTCGTTGCTGCCTTTAACTGCATCGGTGTTCTTGGCTGATTTTTCGCAAATGTTTTTAATTTGAGCATTAATGGTATCGCCAATTGTTCTGAAAATCCCGTTACTGCTTTCGCTACTTGGAATTGGGTGTTTTGCAAACCATGTTCCGTTGGCATAATGAAAGAAATCATCTCCCGGGTTTACCGTCGTATCTCTGTTGGTTATTAATGGATCTTCATACTGAATTTCTTTTTTGCTGCAGCTTACCAGAAATAATGCTGATAAGGCGCTTAAGGCAAGTTTGTTCTTTAATTGCATAAGTTTATAATTTTGATTGTCAATTGGTCTTTAAAAAATTAAAAAGTTACCAAATTTAGGTTATTATGTTAAAATATAACCGAAGTCCAAAAAAAAGTGCCTGATTACTCAGGCACCTCTTAACCAATAAGAAACAATTTATTTTTTCTCTTCTGCTTTTTTAGCAGCACAGCAGGCATGTTTTTCACCTGATGCACACATTTTCTTTTCTGCAGCAGAACATGATTTTTCTGTTTTAGCCTTTTCTTTCTTCTTTGTTTTTGGAGTTTCGTTATTAGCATTCACATTCATTGAGAATAAGAAAGCAACAACAGCAAACGTTGAAATTACTTTTTTCATTTTTTGTATTGATTTAAATTAATAATTGCAATTAAGAACAATATCAAATTTAATTAATATCATAAACTCTGAGCATACTTTAACATTCCTTTTATAGTTAAATTTATATTTTAAACTTTTTATAATAATTTTAATATTACTGCGTTTTATAAATAGTAATTTGCGCAAAACAATATACGACTATGGATCCTATTAAAATACTTTGGGTTGATGATGAAATTGATTTATTAAAACCACACATTTTATTCCTAGAAAAGAAGAACTATAAGGTAACGACTTTCAATAACGGACGTGATGCGGTTGACGCATTTGAAGAAGGAAATTTTGACATCGTCTTTCTCGACGAAAACATGCCGGGTATGAGTGGCCTTGAAACGCTTTCCGAAATGAAAGAAAAAAAATCGGCTACTCCTATGATTATGATTACCAAAAGTGAGGAAGAATATATCATGGAAGAAGCTATCGGTTCTAAGATTGCTGACTATCTGATAAAACCGGTTAATCCAAACCAAATATTGTTGAGTTTAAAGAAAAACCTCGACCATTCAAGATTGATTTCAGAAAAAACAACTTTGGATTACCAAAAGGAATTCCGAAAAATAGCTATGGAAATGGCTATGGTAAACAGCTATGAAGATTGGGTTGAACTCTATAAAAAATTACTTTTTTGGGAACTGGAACTGGAAGACATTACCGACCAGGCTATGATTGAAATTCTTGAAAGCCAAAAGGTAGAAGCCAATGCCCAATTCGGAAAATTTATTGAGCGTAATTATGAAGATTGGTTTGCCCCAAAAGCTGATAAACCGATTCAGTCACATACATTATTCCGAGAGTTGGTTGTTCCTGAATTAGTCAAAAAAGAGAAACCAGTGCTTTTTGTCGTAATTGACAATCTGCGTTACGACCAATGGAAAGCCATGGAAAGCGTGGTTGCCAATCACTATAAACTGGAAAAGGAAATTCCGTATTATGCTATCTTACCAACGGCAACACAGTATGCCCGAAATGCTATCTTTTCGGGATTATTGCCTGCCGATATGGAAAAACAATTTCCGCAATACTGGAAAAATGATGTAGAAGACGGCGGAAAAAACCTTTATGAAGCCGAATTTCTTACCGCACATTTAAAACGATTGGGATTGAATATCAAACAGGATTATTTCAAGATAACGAATCTGAATAGCGGAAAAAAATTAGCAGAAAACTTCAAAGGATTAAAAGACAACAACCTTGTTACCGTAGTATATAACTTTGTCGATATGCTTTCACATGCCAAAACCGAAATGGATGTGGTAAAAGAATTAGCTTCAGATGACAAAGCTTATCGTTCACTAACATTAAGCTGGTTTAAAAATTCGCCGCTTTTGGAGATAATCCAGCAGGCGCAGAAGTTAGGTTTCAAATTAATCATTACGACCGACCACGGAACGATTAATGTAAAAAATCCATCTAAAGTTATTGGTGATAAAAACACGAGTCTGAACCTTCGTTACAAAACCGGAAGAAGCCTAACTTATGAGGAGAAAGAAGTCTATGCAGTGAAAGACCCAAAAAAAATAGGACTTCCAAGCATCAACATGAGCAGCTCTTATATTTTTGCAAAGAATGATTTCTTCCTGGCCTATGTCAATAATTACAATCATTATGTAAGCTATTACAGAAATACCTACCAACATGGCGGAATTTCACTTGAAGAAATGATTGTTCCTTTTTTAGTCTTTAATCCTAAGTAAGCAATGGAAATCATCTATTCATTAGACGAAATAAAGCAGGTTGCTAAAAAAGTTCTTGCAGAAAAACCAAATAAGGTGATACTTTTTCATGGTGTAATGGGTGTTGGAAAAACAACCTTAATCAAAGCTTTGGCAAAAGAGCTTGGCGTAACCGATGCAACCAGCAGCCCCACGTTTTCATTGGTAAATGAATATAAGGCAGATGATAACCAATTGGTGTATCATTTTGACATGTATCGATTGAAATCGGAAATAGAAGCTTTAGATATGGGGATTGACGATTATTTCTATTCGGGAAACTGGTGCTTTATTGAATGGGCGGAGAAAATTCCGAACCTGCTTCCTGATGAAATTTCAACGATTAATCTCTCCCAAAGTATTGATGGTAAAAGAAATCTCAGATTGACATAATGGAATGCTTTTTTTTGTAATTTAGAGCAAAATTCAATTGTCCAATATGGCTATTACACCTTTTACAAAGCAACAACTCTTACCACAGGAGGAAAAATTAGAAGTATATCGTCATAAAAGTGAACTCTTTATCGGAATTCCCAAAGAAACATCATACCAGGAACGACGCATCTGCTTAACTCCCGATGCTGTCAATTCACTTACTTCGCATGGACACAAAGTATTGATCGAATCCGGTGCCGGATTAAGTTCAAGCTATACCGACAAAGAATTCAGCGATGCCGGAGCTACTATTTCCAAAGACCCAAAAAAGGTTTTAAGCTGCCCGATAATATTAAAGGTGGAACCCTTGACCATGGCAGAAATTGGATTGGTCAATACCAATGCCATTGTGATTTCAGCGATACAATTAAAGACCAGAAAAAAGGAATACTTTGAAGCTTTATCAAAGAAAAAGATAACCGCACTTGCTTTTGAATACATAAAAGATGAGGATGGTTCCTACCCTGCAGTGAAATCCCTAAGTGAAATTGCAGGCACGGCATCAGTCTTAATTGCGGCCGAGCTGATGATTAACAACGAATTCGGGAAAGGATTGCTATTAGGAAACATTACCGGAGTTCCTCCTACTGATGTTGTAATTCTAGGCGCAGGAACGGTTGGAGAGTTTGCTGCGAAAACCGCTTTAGGTTTGGGCGCCAATGTGAAAGTGTTTGACAATTCGATTACCAAACTACGTCGACTTCAGAATAATTTAAACCAACGCATTTTTACTTCAACCATTCAACCCAAAGGAATATTAAAAGCACTGCGCCGTTGTGATGTTGCCATTGGTGCCATGCGCGGCAAGGATCGTTGCCCGGTTGTAGTTACCGAAACGATGGTAGAGCACATGAAAAAAGGTGCGGTAATTGTTGATGTCAGCATTGACACCGGTGGCTGCTTTGAAACTTCGGAAGTAACCACACACGAAAACCCAACATTCATTAAAAACAACATCATTCATTATTGCGTTCCAAACATTCCGTCGCGCTATTCCAAAACGGCTTCGTTATCCATCAGTAATATAATTACACCTTATCTGCTTCAGATTGCTGAAGATGGCGGATTGGAAAGTGCCATCCGCTGTAATAAGGGATTGAAAAACGGAGTATACCTGTATCACGGAATCCTGACCAATAAAGCGATTGGCGACTGGTTCAATCTTCCGGATAATGATATTAATTTAATCGTTTTTTAATAATAAACTTTACTTAAAAAACTTATTGAATATAGAACATTGATTACTTTTGCGGAACCCAAGGTCATAATGGCCGAACGGAACGAAGTTAAATAAATCCTACTATGAAGTTCTATCAAAGATTTGCCTACTATTTAGTTGGTTTGGTTATGGGCTGTTTTTTTGTCGCTGTCGTATTGAGCGGAAAAGACACACGCTGTAATTATTTCCCAAATGCAAGGGTTTTAAATGATATAAGGACCAAGCCTTTTCTTTATGATATTGAAGCATCCAGAAGGATGAGCGAGGACTGGGTTGACACTGTCGATATTAAAAACACTTTAACTTATGGCGATGTCGATTTCGATAAAAGCAATATAAAAGAAGAAGGCGGAAAGTTATATGTCATTTATGGCAAAACCAAAAAAGGCCAGGAGATAACCTTGGAAGTCATCAATTATCCTGAAAAAGCAGTATTAAGGAACATTATTAAAAAAGATAAGCCAAGCGAATAGTTTGGCTTTTTTTATTTTAAAAATAGTACTCCAAACTCAATAAAGAGAACTCCGAACTTAATACAGAGAACTCTGAACTCAATAAAGAGAACTCCGAACTTAATACCGAGAACTCCGAACTAAATACAGAGTACTCCGAACTCAATACAGAGTACTCCAAACTAAATAAAGAGTACTCCAAACTAAATAAAGAGAACTCCAAACTAAATAAAGAGAACTCCGAACTTAATACTGAGTACTCCGAACTTAATACAGAGAACTCTGAACTAAAAAAAGGGTTGTCGTTTGACAACCCTTTTCTATTTTATAGATTCTGTAACTATTAGTTACCGTGTCTCTTCTCAATATCTTCAACATCTGCTTTACCCATTGTATCCACCAATACCGGTGTTGCAATGAATAACGAAGAATAGGTTCCAACGATAATACCAACCAACATTGCAAAGATAAATCCTCTGATGGAATCACCACCAAACAAGAACATAGTCAATAATACTAAGATCATCATTAACGAAGTATTTAATGTTCTTGATAAGGTTGTATTAATAGAGGCATTTACCACATCTTTAAAGTGCCCTGGTCTATTACCTGCCAAGAACTCCCTGATTCTGTCAAATACAATTACGGTATCGTTCATAGAGTATCCGATAACGGTAAGGATTGCCGCAATGAAGTGCTGATCCATTTCCATGTGGAACGGCATGTATTTGTATAGTAATGAATAGATTCCCAATACGAAGATAACGTCGTGTACCACTGCAGCGATAGCTCCAAGGGAATACTGCCATTTACGGAATGAAATCACAAGGTATAAACCAACTACCAGCATCGCTCCGATAACCGCCCAGAATGAGTTTGTTTTGATATCGGCAGAAATAGCTGCTCCAACTTTAGATGAAAGCAATACGCCGACTTTTTTACCATCGTAGGAATTGATGAATTTATCATAAGTCAAATTAGGGTTATAGTACTTTTTCAAAGCATCAAATAACTTTTCGTTTACTTCTTTATCAACATCAACACCTTCTTCTTTGATTTTGTATTTGGTTGTGATTTTCAACTGGTCATCTTCACCAAAAACTTTAGCTTCAACAGTAGTACCGAATGCTTTTGATAATTCTTCAGAAACCTGAGTAGACTCAACCGGTTTTTCAAATTTCACCTGAAATGTTCTTCCTCCTACAAAATCAACGCCTTCATCCAATCCATTAATGTAGAAAGAAATGCAGCTAACCACTACAACTGCAGAAGAGAACAAGTAAGACCATTTTTTAATTCCAACGAAATCAAAATGGAAACCAGTAAACCAGTTTTTAGTAAGTGGTGTAGAGAAAGTCAGGTTTTTGTTTTTAGCGATATCTCTGTCGATGAAGATTCTCGCAATAAAGATTGATGTAAACAACGAAGTGAAAATACCAATCAATAATGTTAATGCAAAACCTTGGATCAATCCGGTTCCGAATACGAATAAGATGGTTCCGGTTAAAACGTGTGTTACGTTAGCATCAATGATTGAACGCATCGCGCCTTTCCATCCGTAAGACGTTATGACAGCATCGCCAAGCGTTTTTCCATCGCGGAGTTCCTCTTTTGCCCTTTCATATATAATAATGTTTGCATCAACCGCAGTTCCTAATGTAAGAACGATACCGGCAATTCCAGGTAATGTTAATACAAAACCAAAGCTTGCCATTACACCAAATAAGAACAATAAGTTCAATACCAACGCAGCGTTAGCATACCAACCTGCCCTTCCATAATAGAATACCATCCAGAAGCACACCAAGAAGAATCCAACGATTGAAGAAATTAATCCAGCGTGGATTGCGATTTCCCCTAACGATGGTCCAACAACTTCAGACTGAATGATTTCAGCAGCAGCAGGTAATTTACCAGCTCTTAATACGTTAGCTAAGTCTTTAGTTTCAGAAACTTCGAAGTTTCCTGAGATTTCAGATCTACCACCTGAAATTGGCCCTGAAGTTACACCAGGAGCAGAATAAACTACATCATCAAGCGCAATAGCGATATAACTTTTTTGAGTAAACGCTCTTCCTGTCAATTCCTCCCAGACTTTAGCACCTGCACCGTTCATTTGCATAGAAACAGCCGGTTTACCCATTTGGTCAAAAGTATCTCTTGCATCAACAATAACTCCACCGCTTAATGGAGCAACATTATCTCTGTTACCTTTTAAAGCGTATAAGTCAACTGTTTCTGACTCTTTTTTTGTTTTTTCGTCAACTTTAACAACCGGTTTACCCCAAACGAATTTAGCAAAACGTTTGTCAGCCGGTAATAAGTTACGGATTTCAGGTCTTTTTAAATAACCGTTGATTGCTGCTGTATCTTTAGGAGAAGCAACAACTAAAACCGGTCCGCCACCTTGAGAGATGAATTTATCAAACAATGGGTTTTTACCTTTTTTAGTCGCAGTTGAATCTTTGTCTTTATCTGTCAATAATTTAGTAAGCGAATCCGCAGGTTTTGCAGCAGCAGCTTTATCTTCAGTTTTAACAGTAGCTTTCAAAGCTTCGTTTGCCGCACCTAAGAAAGGCATCATTTCCTCAGCCTTGTATGCTTCCCAGAACTCTAATTCTGCTTTGCTTGATACTAATTTTTTGATACGGTCAACATCTTTCGCTCCCGGTAACTCGATAAGAATTCTACCTGTTTGCCCAAGTTTAGCAATATTTGGCTGTGTTACACCAAATTTATCGATACGGCTTCTTAATACTCCGAAAGCAGATTCTACAGACTCATCAACTTTTTTAGCGAGAACCTTTTTAACCTGACTATCGCTCATGTTGAAATCAATTTGCCCCTGAAGGTTTCTGTTTGCAAAAATATCAGGAGAAGCTAATTTTACTGTTCCATTTGAATCTTTATCAAATGCTTCGAAAAATGCATCAAGATAAGACTGGTTTCCTCTTTGATTTTTCTTTGCATCATCTAATGCTTTATTGAAAACCGGGTTTTTAGAATTGTTTGATAATTGCTTCAAAACATCTCTAACAGAGATTTGAAGAATTACGTTAATTCCACCCTCAAGATCAAGACCTTTATTGATTTGTTTATCTTTTACTTCGTTGTAAGTAAAGAAATTAAGGAATACTTTCTCTTTTCCAATCGAGTCAAGATATTTGATTTCTTTTTCAGGTTTTCCTCCTGCGAAGATTTTGGCATCATCTTTTACCTTATTTGCTACAAATGTGAAAGAAAGTTGGTAGATGCTTACCAATGCAAATAGTATTGCGAAAAATTTAACTAGTCCTTTATTCTGCATTATTCAAAAAATTAATTAATTCTTATGGTTTAATATTATTGGTGCTAAAAAGCAAAAAACTCCTGAAATACAAGGGCTTAGACTACAATCCTTTGTATTTACAAGGTTTCGGCTTTTTTTGAAACGTGCAAATATATAATTCTAAGTGTGATTAACCAATATTTTATCGATTAATATCAAAAAAAACTGTTAAAAATTTAGCCCAATTAATATGGTTAAATAAAGTGCTGTTTTTTTCCATAAAAAAACCTCCGATTACTCGAAGGCTTTTCATTTTTATACTTATAAAATCAGCTTATCCCAATATCGACTTCAAATCGCCGTTCATGGCTCTTACAGCATCAGCACTTTTTGCAAATTTTGCTTTTTCATCATCATTTAGCTCAATCTTAATAATCTCCTCAACACCATTCTTGCCTATGATACAAGGAACTCCGATACAGATATCGTCTTGTCCGTACTGTCCTTCCAGATATACTGAACACGGAATTAGTTTCTTTTGGTCATTCAGGATGCTGTCAACTAAAAAGGCAACAGAAGCTCCCGGTGCATACCAGGCAGAAGTTCCCAACAATGCTGTTAATGTAGCTCCTCCAACCATTGTATCAGCAGCTACTTTTTCTAATTCGGCAGCAGATAAAAATTCTGAAACCGGAACCCCGTTATAGGAAGCCAATCTCGTAAGCGGAATCATGGTTGTATCTCCGTGACCCCCGATTACCATTCCTTGAATATCATTAGCAGGTTTATCTAAAGCTAATGATAAATAAGTTTTGAAACGCGAACTGTCAAGCGTTCCACCCATTCCGATGATTCTGTTTTTTGGCAAGCCCAATGATTTGAAAGTTAAATAAGTCATCGTATCCATTGGATTAGATACAATCACAAAAATCGCATTTGGAGAAGCTTTCAGTAGACTTTCTGCCACGCCTTTTACGATTCCGGCATTAATTCCAATCAGTTCTTCACGCGTCAT
>DBIH01000131.1 GCA_002296885.1 Flavobacterium sp. UBA807
TCACAGCCTTCGGCAATTTTAAGATATGCATAATTCTTCGGGGTAGTAGTTAGGCGTTCTCCAAGTAATTCGTGCTTGTAGTCAGCACCAAGTGCTTTTAGCAAAAGAGGTAATTCGGTTGTACCGAAATATTGATCCACATTAGGGATTTCTTTTTCTAAATCAGGGCGGTATCTTTCGGATAAGCATCCGGTAACGAAAACTTTATCAACTAAACCTTTGTCTTTTTTATCAGCATATTCAAGAATTGTATTTACCGATTCAGCTTTTGCATTATCAATAAATCCACAGGTATTTATCACTACAATATTACCTTCCTGTTCATGCACTACATCTTTGCCACTTGCTTTGAGTTGTCCCATCAAAACCTCACTATCGTAAGTGTTTTTGGAACATCCAAGCGTAATGACATTGATTTTATTTTTCTTTAGAGACTTAGTTCTCATAGACTTAATCCGAATTATTATTGGGGTGCAAAATTACACTTTTTATTCCGAATTAATTCAGCTTGATGTTAAAATAAAAAACCACCTCAAAAGAAGTGGTTTAATTATTTCTATTTTATATAAAGTTAGAAGTTAATAGAATAACTTATAACAATGTTGTTGTTGTATCTGCTTATTCTTGCAGGGTCAGGCATTCCCGAAGAGATCAAAGCCTGATTCATGTTTCTGTGCTCATATGAATAAGCAAGATCCAATCTGTTTTCTCCAAAAGTATATCCAATTCCTCCCGAATAGCCTGTCAAATCACCAAAAGTTTGGTCTACTTTATATGGACTTTGATCAAAATGATAACCACCTCTTAAAGAAACTTGTTTGATTTTGTATTCACCACCAACTCTAACTTCTATTGCATTATCTAAATTAGTACTCATGTTATGATTTAAACCATTTATTCCTCCATATGGATATTCGTTTTTAGGTTTAAAACGTGTAGTACTGTAATCTTTTGTAGAAACATCAATACTTAACAAGCCTTTTTTACCGAACAGATAAGCTGCACTTCCTGTCCATTTTGCCGGAGTTTGTATTTTATAAGGTGCATATACATTGGTAATTTGTGGGTCGGCAACATCAGTGAAAGTCTGGCTTCCATCTATACTTGTCGCCTTAACATATTGTGTTAATTCGTCAGTAAAGCGATACCAGGTTGGGGATTCATAAGCTACTCCAACTCTGAATTGGGGAACAATTTTAACTATGGCTCCAAGGTTAAAAGAAAAACCCGAACCATATGTGTGAAGCTGATTGTCAAACTCAATGCTGGAAACTTTTACAGTTGATGGGCTATCATTTTGCTCATATAAAGATGTTGTTCTAACATAGTCACTAAAATGCGCATTAAGATTCAATCCTAAAAATAAAATATCTTTATATTGTGTTGCGAAGTTTCCGGTGATTTTACCGTTATATCCAGTTGATGTTAAATAACTTTCCTGAGCATAATGTGCTCCACCAGGGACATTACTTGTGTAAGTATTAGGAGAAGTTGAATCGAAAATGTAAGCTGTATATCCCAGGAAAGCCTGCTGCGCCTGAAAGCCACTTACATTTGGATAACTCGAATCTGGTAAAGTTCCCAGATAATCATATAATTGAAAGAAGGTTTCGCCTGGTTGGAGTGTCAGAAGTTCCAAAGGAATTCCTCCGTTAGCATTTGCCTGATTTACAAAATAGTTTCCAATAGAATTATATTGATTGGTTCCGGCTGAAAATATGCTATTGTTTAAATTGTTTGCGTTTTCATAATTGAATGCCAAAGCAATTTTTTTCCAGTCGGTTTTACCGCTCCCTTCATTAAAAACAAAGACAACACCAGCCTGATTCAAATCTAAAGAACTATCGGTTTCGTTCGTTCTGGTTCCGTTGTAAAGCGAACTGTTTTTAATGTTGTTGATGCTTCCTGTTACAGTTGCATAATTGTTATTAAAAAAAAGAGAACCTGCAGGATTTTGATTCATGGCAGACAAATCACCACCAATTGCACCAAAAGCACCACTCATACCTCTAAATCTGGCAGAACCGGTTAAATTTTCAACTGCATAACGAAGAGCATCATCGACAGTTGTTTCCTGAGCATGTATTCCCGAAAATGTTAATCCGGCAATAATAAATGATAAATAATATTTTTTCATAGCGTTTTAATTTTTATTCAAAAAAATATCTATGCAACTTGTTAAAATAGCATAGATATTCGTGTTTTAATTTTATTATCTTCTTCCTCCGCCGGATGATCTACCTCCTCCGCCAAATCCTCCACCACTACTTCCTCCTCCGAATGAAGAGGAACGGGTACCACTACTATAAGACGGAATGTAAGAACGAACAGGAGATGATGACTGAGTTCTTACATCATTACTTCTTGTTGATTGAGTTGAGTAAGATCTTGTATTGTTATCATAATTAGATGTGTTATTTCTAGTTGGATAATTATATGTAGATCTTGTGCCACTACCAAATGTATTTCTTGTACCACTGTATGTATTTCTTGTTGAAGATGTATTAGTAAAAGTATCTCCTCTTCTTCCTCCATTCACTATATTATAGGTATTTGAGTTTCTTCCATTTCTACCACCATTAAATGCTGTATATCCTGAAGCAACTCTTCCTCTTCTACCACCATTGTAATAATAGTTGTTATAGTGATTTCCGTAATAACCATAATAACCTCCATAATATGGTCCGTAATACCCGTAATAATATGGATAACCCCATCCCCAACCGATAGTCAGGCTTGGGCCATACCAACTATTCCAACCCCATCCCCAACCGGGGCCATACCACCAATTATTATATCCCCAATAACTTCCATACCAGTAGTTATTCCAATATCCATAACCCCAATTACTGTCATAAACATTAACAGTAACGCTCTGTGGATTACTACCCCAACCTGAGTTGTTGTTATTATAATTTTCGGTTCTCTTTATGGAATCATTACTAACAGAGGTGTACTGGTCAACATCAGTAAACGACTGAGAGTCTTTATTCAAATCGCTGAAATATTGTTGATATTTGCTACTTTGAGAATTGTCTTTATTAACAACTTCTCTTTTATTGGATTGTGAATTCCCATAAACTCCATCACTATCATAGTAAGAACTATTTTGATAAGAGCCACATGAAGAGGTCACAAAAGCGATTAACCCAAATATAGAATAGATGGGTAATCTTTTACTTGAAAAAAAATAAGTTTTCATATCTATAGCATTTTTATTGTTGAACTATACAAAAATAGTTAGTTTTGCCGAACTATTTAGTTAAAATTTATCAAACAATTTTTATGCCAAAGTATTCATTATGAGTAAGAATTTAACAAAAAGAGCTGAAGATTATTCAAAATGGTATAACGAACTGGTGGTTAAGGCTGATTTAGCTGAGAATTCCGGTGTTCGAGGGTGTATGGTTATTAAACCATATGGTTATGCTATTTGGGAAAAAATGCAAGCAGAATTAGACAGGATGTTTAAAGAAACCGGACATACTAATGCTTATTTCCCTCTTTTTGTACCTAAAAGCATGTTTGAGGCGGAAGAAAAAAATGCAGAAGGCTTTGCTAAGGAATGTGCTGTTGTTACTCATTACCGATTAAAGAATGATGAATCAAAGCCCGGGAAATTGATGGTTGATCCAAATGCCAAACTTGAAGAAGAATTAATTGTTCGTCCTACCAGTGAAGCTATTATCTGGTCTACATATAAGAATTGGGTCCAGTCCTATAGAGATTTACCACTTTTAATAAATCAATGGGCAAATGTAGTTCGTTGGGAAATGAGAACAAGATTGTTTTTGAGAACTGCTGAATTTTTATGGCAGGAAGGCCATACAGCTCATGCCACTAAGGCAGAAGCGATAGAAGAATCTGAAACTATGATGCATGTCTATGCAGATTTTGTTGAAAATTTCATGGCAATCCCTGTGATTAAAGGTTTGAAAACAGAATCTGAAAGATTTGCAGGAGCTGAAGAAACTTATTGTATTGAAGCATTGATGCAGGATGGTAAAGCACTTCAGGCTGGGACATCACATTTTCTTGGACAAAATTTTGCGCAGGCATTTGATGTTAAATTTGCCAATCAGGATGGGAAACAGGAGTTTGTTTGGGGAACATCTTGGGGAGTCTCTACTCGCTTAATGGGTGCGTTAGTTATGACACACTCTGATGATAACGGTTTGGTTTTGCCTCCAAACTTAGCTCCAATTCAAGTAGTGATTGTCCCAATTTTCAAAACGGATGAAGAATTCGATGCAATTTCAACTGTAGCAAATGAATTGGTTACCCAATTTAAGAAACTTCGAATTTCGGTTAAGTATGACAATAGAACTACTCAAAAACCTGGATTCAAATTTGCGGAATGGGAACTAAAAGGTGTTCCTGTTCGAATTGCTATTGGACCGAAAGACCTGGAAAACGGAACATTTGAAATTGCAAGGAGAGATACTTTAACCAAAGAAATAAAACCAAAAGATGGAATAGTGAATTATATTTCGGATCTATTAGAACAAATTCAAAATGACTTATTCAATCGAGCATTAGATTTTAGAAATACTCATATTACCGAAGTAAATTCATTTGATGAGTTTAAAGATGTTTTAGAAAATAAAACCGGATTTATATCTGCCCATTGGGATGGAACTCCAGAAACTGAAGAAAAAATAAAGGATTTAACTAAGGCAACCATTCGATGTATACCATTAAACAGGTTGGAAGAGGAGGGGAAATGTATTTTTTCTGGGAGCAAATCCACTGGTAGAGTGCTGTTTGCAAAAGCCTATTAAAAAAAATAGAAAAAAATTATCTTGTCTCTTGCGAAAATAAAAAATAGTTGTATTTTTGCATCCGCATTGAGAAAGATGGCCCGTTCGTCTATCGGTTAGGACGCCAGGTTTTCATCCTGGTAAGAGGGGTTCGATTCCCCTACGGGCTACAAATTAGTTGTAAATTAGTTTTATAAAACAAGAATTCAGTGTCTCGGATTTTTGTTTTATTAGTTAAAACCAAAGTGATTTTTTTAATTGTGGGAGGTTTTTCTTTTTTAACTAGTATTTTATTAATTACAATTAAATTAAAAGAAAATGGCAAATCATAAGTCAGCTTTAAAAAGAATTAGAAGCAACGAAAAGAAAAGAGTATTAAACAGGTATCAACACAAAACTACTCGTAATGCTATCAAAGCATTAAGAATGTCTACTGATAAGTCTGATGCTTCTGCAAAATTATCTGCTGTTGTTTCTATGATCGATAAATTAGCAAAGAAAAATATTATCCATGATAATAAAGCAGCTAACTTGAAATCTAAGTTAACTAAACATGTTTCAAAACTGTAATTGAAACTTACTTAATATAAAAAGAGCACTCAATTTGAGTGCTTTTTTTATTTATGAAAATTGTGGTTTCAAATTCTCAAGCATTTCTTTAGTTACCGGTTTTGACAAAAAACCAACAACCGGATAAGTTTTGGATCTGTTGATATCATATGGGTCGATGGAAGACGACAGCACAATAAATCTTGTTGAAACAAATACATTCTGATATCCTTTACTAATAAAGCTTTCTAAGAACTCCCATCCGTCCATTACCGGCATGTTCAAATCCAATAGCACTAATTTAGGATATGAGATTGAATCATTGGTTTTTATTTCTTCACATAACATGTCAAAATATTGAATGGCTTCCTGACCATTTTCTGCGGTTAAAATTTCTTTGGCAAATTCAACCTTCTCAACAACTTTTCTACAAAGCATGAGTGTAATTGGGTCGTCATCTACGCAAAGTATTTTATCTAACATTTTTTATTGGTTGTTTTTGAAAGTAATTGTAAACGTTGTTCCTTTTCCAACAGTACTATTTACAGAAATAGTTCCTCCCATGCTTTCAACCTGCGATTTGACCAAGTATAAGCCCAAGCCTTTGCTGTCTGGGTAGTTATGGAAACGCTGGTAAAGCCCAAAAATTTTATCTTTATTCTTTTCTAAATCGATGCCAATTCCATTGTCTTTAAAAGTTATAATCAAATCATCATCGACTACTTTAGTTGATATTGTTACTTTTAATTGCCTGATTGGTGCTCTGTATTTTATGGCATTTGTCAGTAAATTTAAAAAAATACTTTCTAAATAGGATTTGTTTATCTCTAAAATTGTCACATCTTCCAAATCGATTTTCAAAATAGGCTTATGAACGCTTATTAAGAAACTCAATTGGTTAAATACATTTTCAAATACTTCTTTAATCAAAACTTTTTCTTTCTGAATTGATGGATTGTCTTTGATTATAATCACTTTTACCAAATCATTTATCGTTTCATTCAGCAAATGAGTCGATTTTGAAAACCCATTAATGATTTCCTTTAACTCAGGGTCTTCTATATTAATGTCATCAATAAGATTCAGTAATCCGGTTAAATTGGATAAAGGCGCTCTTAAATTATGCGAAGTAATATAAGAAAACTGCTTTAAGTCCTTATTGTTTTGTGTTAGTTCACGGATTAACTGTTCTCGTTCTTTTTCTTTTTCTTTTTCCTGTGTGACATCTCTTTGTATGGAAACCCAGTGTGAATGTTCACCTTCCTTATCGGTCACTGGAATCATCGAAAAGTTTATCCAAAACTCACTTCCATTCTTCTTATAAAAAATAGTCTCAATAAAACACTCTTTATATTCCTGAACCGCAGTTTTGAGTTTGTCGTATTCTAAAATATCCGATTTTTTGCCAAAGAACATTCCTGCCGATTTGCCAATCACTTCAGCCTCTGAATAACCTGTCATATCAGTAAAAGCTGAATTGACGAATATAATATTTGGAATTTCATTTTCCGATGTGTCGATATCCGTAATCATTACAGCATCCTTACTTTGCGTAATTACCGTTTCTAACAATCGAAGTCGCTGTTCCTCCTCTTTTTGTTTGGTAACATCCTGAATGGCTCCAATCATACGAACCGATTTTCCATTAGCATCTTTTACCAAAAAGCCCCTGTCAAAAACATATTTATAACTTCCATCAGCGCATTGAAAACGGTATTCATCCTGCCATTTTTCTGTCTTTTGCTCCAAAAAGGAATAAAGTTTTACAGACATCTTCAAACTGTCTTCCGGATGAATCCTGTCAAACCACCATTTCGATGTTTTCCCTACATCTTCTTTTTTATATCCAAAAACGCCCTGAATTCCTTTATTCCAAATAAAGCTGTCGTCTTCCATTTTCCAGTCCCAAATGGTATCACTCGTTGCTTTGGCAACAATATCATAACGTTCGTTGGATTCTTTGATTTCTATATTGGTGAGCTGTAGTTTTTCAAAAACCGATTTATTCCTTTTTTCATTTTGATATAAAATTAGTTTTAATATTATCGCAGAAAAAACGATAAAAAGAATATCAGTCAGATAAGGATAATCCTGAAAATAATTGCCAAAAAACTTGTGGCCGGCTATTGCCACAAACATTAATATAAGTACATAAATTAATGTGATTCTATTGGAATTATTTTTCATTGTTTCAAATTTACACAAACGCAAATTAATTTCCGTTATTTCAATATAAAAATATCGTAAAAAAAATGCTGGATATATCAAATGTTATTAAAATTTAAACAATCAAATATTCCGTTTTTTATCTAAAAATAAAGTGTACCTTTGCGCCTTTAAAAAACAAAGATGGAATCTATCAGAAACATTGCTATTATTGCTCACGTCGACCACGGAAAAACCACATTGGTTGATAAAATCATGTATCATTGCCAGCTATTTCGTGAAAACGAAAATACAGGCGATTTAATTCTTGATAACAACGATTTAGAGCGAGAAAGAGGAATTACTATTACTTCTAAAAATGTTTCTGTAGTTTATAAAGGAACAAAAATTAACATTATTGATACTCCGGGACACGCCGATTTTGGTGGCGAAGTAGAACGTGTATTGAACATGGCTGACGGAGTTTGTCTATTAGTAGATGCTTTTGAAGGTCCAATGCCACAAACGCGTTTTGTTTTGCAGAAAGCCATCGACCTGGGTTTGAAACCGTGCGTGGTTATCAATAAAGTGGATAAGGAAAACTGTACGCCTGAAGAAGTTCACGAAAAAGTTTTCGACTTAATGTTCGAGCTTGGTGCAGAAGAATGGCAGTTGGATTTCCCAACGGTTTATGGTTCAGCAAAAAACAACTGGATGTCTGAGGATTTCAGAAATGTAACTTCAAACATTGAACCTTTGTTGGATATGGTTGTGGAACATGTTCCGGCTCCAAAAGTGTCGCAGGGAACACCTCAAATGCTCATCACATCATTAGATTTCTCTTCATTCACCGGCCGTATAGCAATTGGCCGTTTAGAAAGAGGTGAATTAAAAGAAGGAATGCCGATTTCTTTGGTAAAAAGAGATGGCAAAATCATAAAATCAAGAATCAAGGAATTGCACACTTTTGAAGGTCTTGGCCGTAAAAAAGTGGAAAGCGTAGTTGCAGGAGATATTTGTGCTATAGTTGGTATTGAAGGTTTCGAAATTGGTGATACAGTTGCCGATTTTGAAAACCCTGAAGCATTGCAGACTATTGCAATCGACGAGCCGACAATGAGTATGTTGTTCACCATCAACGATTCCCCATTCTTTGGTAAGGAAGGAAAGTTTGTGACTTCGCGTCACATCAAAGACAGATTGGCTAAGGAATTAGAGAAAAACTTAGCGCTTCGTGTTAGTGAAACCGATTCTGCCGATAAATTCATGGTTTTCGGTCGCGGCGTTCTTCACTTGTCGGTGCTGATAGAAACCATGAGACGTGAAGGTTACGAATTACAAATCGGGCAGCCACAGGTTATCATCAAGGAAATTGATGGTGTAAAATGCGAGCCTATCGAAGAATTGACTATCGATTTACCTGAACACGTTTCCGGAAAAGCAGTCGAGTTTGTTTCAATCCGTAAAGGCGAAATGCTTTCCATGGAAGGAAAAGGCGAGCGTATGATCATCAAATTCAACATTCCGTCACGTGGTATCATCGGATTGCGAAATCAATTGTTGACAGCTACTGCCGGAGAAGCCATTATGGCGCACCGTTTCATCGGTTACGAACCTTTAAAAGGTGACATCGCAGGGCGTATCAACGGCTCGTTGATTTCTATGGAAAACGGAAAAGCCATTCCATATTCTATCAATAAGCTTCAGGAAAGAGGAAAATTCTTTGTCGATCCTAACGAGGATATTTACGAAGGTCAGGTTGTGGGTGAAAATTCACGTGGTGACGATATGACCGTAAACATCACCAAAACCAAACAGTTGACGAACTTCCGTTCGGCTGGTGCCGACGAGAAAAACAAAATCGTTCCGGCTATCAAGTTCTCATTAGAGGAAGCACTGGAATACATCCAAAAAGATGAATACGTTGAGGTTACTCCAAAGTCGCTTCGTTTGCGTAAAATCTACCTGAACGAAAACGACAGAAAACGTTTCAAAATGTAATCCGCTTATGTCATTCCGAGTGCGTTTTGTCATTCTGAACGAAGTGA
>DBIH01000127.1 GCA_002296885.1 Flavobacterium sp. UBA807
CAAACTATAATATTTATAGGTTTTAATTTTACCAAAAAATAAAGAATAATGTTTACATATATTAAAAACATCTTATCGCAAAAATGCCCTCGTTGCCACGAAGGGGAATTATTTACCCAGAAATGGTATAGTTTCAATAATAATAAAATGAAATCCAATTGCTCGGTTTGTGGACAGCGAACAGAATTAGAACCTGGTTTCTATCATGGTACCGGTTATGTAAGTTATGCACTAACAGTTGGCTATTCTATAGTCACGCTCGTTTTGTGGATACTCATCACAGACATCGGGTTCAAAGACATCAGAATATTTTGGTGGCTTGTAATCGATGTGGTTACATTAATAGCATTACAACCTTGGCTTATGAGAATATCAAGGGTTTTATGGCTATCATGGTTTTTCCATGACGATGATTATCTGCATGTTGACCCAAAAGAATCATCCAAAAGAAATAACGAGAATTTAGAAACAATAAAATAAAACTAAAAAGATGAAAATAGAACAAATATACACCGGTTGCCTAGCACAAGGAGCTTATTACATTACTTCAAATGGCGAAGCAGCCATAATCGACCCGCTTAGAGAAACACAACCCTATCTTGACCGATTAGAGCGTGATGGCGTAAGGCTAAAATACATTTTTGAAACCCATTTTCATGCTGATTTTGTATCAGGTCATATTGATCTAAAAAAGGAAACCGGAGCACCTATCATCTACGGTCCAAATGCAGCCTGTGAATTCGATTGTGTTTCGGCTAACGACGGACAAATCTTTGAATTAGGTAATGTAAAAATAAAAGTACTCCACACACCAGGTCATACCATGGAAAGCACCTGCTTTTTACTGATTGATGAAAACGGAAAAGACACTGCTCTTTTTTCGGGAGACACTTTATTTATAGGTGATGTTGGCAGACCCGATTTAGCCCAAAAAGCAGCAGCCATGACACAAGAACAATTGGCAGCCACTTTATTTCACTCCTTGCGAGATAAAGTAATGACGCTTCCCGATGATGTTACCGTATATCCTGCACATGGAGCTGGCAGTGCTTGTGGTAAAAACATGAGTAAAGAAACAGTATCAACTATTGGAGAACAAAAGCAATTCAATTATGCTTTAAGAGCTAATATGACCGAAGCAGAATTTATCAAAGAAGTTACCGACGGTTTACTACCTCCACCAGCCTATTTTGGTATGAATGTAGCTATGAATAAAAAAGGATATGAAAGCTTCTCTTCAGTGTATAATAACGGAATGCGTGCCATTCATGCTGAAGAATTTGAAGTGGTAGCCGATGAAACCAAAGCCTTAATTTTAGATACCCGTAACAATGATGTTTTTTCCAAAGGATTCATCCCGCAATCTATTAATATCGGTATTGATGGTGATTTTGCCCCATGGGTGGGTTCTTTAATTGCCGACGTAAAACAACCCATACTAATCGTTTGTGAAGAAGGTTACGAAGAAGAAACCGTTACTCGCCTAAGCCGTGTAGGATTCGACAATTTAATCGGATACTTAAAAGGAGGTTTTCCAGCATGGAAAAAAGCAGGAAAAGAAATAGATACCGTAAACAGAATTTCAGCAGAACAATTTGAAAAAGAAGTGAAAATCGGTGAAAGCAAAGTCATTGATTGCCGCAAAGAAAAAGAATATGAAGCTGAACATTTGGAAGATGCCTATAGCAGACCTTTAGCATATATCAATGAATGGGTAAAAGACATTAACCCGGAGGAGCACTTTTATTTGCATTGTGCCGGTGGCTACCGCAGTATGATTGCCGCTTCAATATTAGAATCAAGAGGATATAGAAACTTTACTGAAATTGCCGGTGGATTTAATGCAATTGCTAAAACCAATCTTCCAAAAACCGATTTCATTTGTCAAAGTAAAATTTTAAACTAAACAGTAAATCCTTAAAAAGTAGAAAAATGTTCGAAATACTCAAAAATATGTTTTCAAAAGAAGATAATAATTTAGCCCAAATCATAAATGATGAAGCTTTTTTAGTAGATGTAAGGTCGCCTTTGGAGTTTTCCTCCGAAAAAGTAAATGGATCGGTAAACATTCCGGTAGATCAAATCCAAAATCATTTAGCCAAATTCAAAAACAAGAAGAATATTGTTGTGTTTTGCAGAAGCGGAGCCCGCAGTAGTCAGGCCAAATCCATTTTAGAACGAAATGGTGTTACAAATGTAACCAATGGCGGTACTTGGCAGAATGTCAAGTCACTTTTAACCAAATAAAAACAAGAAATCATGAAAAAAAATATGGGAATAACAGACAGGCTGCTTCGTATTGTAGCCGCTGTCATAGTTGCAATTTTGTATTACAATAATCTAATCTCCGGAACCGTGGCTATAGTCTTAGGAGTATTGGCGGTGGTTTTTGTATTGACCAGCTTCATTAGCTTTTGCCCTTTGTATACTCCTTTTGGAATCAACACCCGAAAATCTATAAAATAATGTTCCGCATTGAAGTTGAAAATATAAAATGTTCCGGATGTGCTAGTAGCATTCAAAAGGCATTGTTGAAGATAAAAAATGTGGAAACGGCAACGGTAGATGTTGACAGCGATCAGGTCATTATTACCGGCGAAGCCGATAAGGAAGAAATAATTGCCCGGCTCATTGAGCTTGGCTATCCCGAAAAAGGCACAAATACTATAAGCTGCAAAGCCAAATCTTACATGAGTTGTGCTTTAGGTCGTTTATCTTAAAAAATGCAATATGGATCAGACATTTGAAGAAATCATAAATGCTGAAAAACCGGTACTGATTGATTTTTACGCTGACTGGTGCGGTCCTTGCCAAATGCTGGGCCCTGTACTGAAGGAGTTGAAGGATATACTCGGAAACAGGATTAATATCATCAAGGTAAATGTAGACAATAACCCCGAAGTTTCCAGCCACTATCGTATCAAAGGTGTGCCAACCATGATGCTCTTTCAGGAAAGCAGGTTGCTTTGGCGGCAATCGGGCGTAATTTCGAAGGCGGAGATTGTTGATGCCATCATGCAGAAATGCATTTGGCCCGAATTACCCGGACAGGAAAAAATCTAAGGACACAATACTATGCGCTATATTATTTTTGGCATTATCCTGCTGCACCTCGTCATCGGATTTGGATGGCTATTTTATAAATTGGAAATTCAAAAAAAGAAACCCAAAAAATAAAAACTAACGACTGTAATTACTAATCTTTAATACTTATAAAATGAAAAAAATAGTTTCAATGATGGCTTTAGTAGCCATTTTATTTTCAATAAATGGTAATGCACAAGAGCAAAAACCAAAAGAAAAAGCAAAAAAAGAATGTTCTGCCGCAGAGATGAAATCCTGTAAAAAAGGAAAAAAAACATGTTCTGCTGAAGAAATGAAAAAATGCACTAAAGAAAAAAAAGCTGGATGTTGTGCTGCTAAAACCAAATCCTAATTTTTTATAGTTAGGTTGTTTTTAAAGTGCTTGAGAAATCAGGCACTTTTTAATTGATAATATCAATTTTAACTATGGCTTAATAAATATATAAAAATAAAAACTTCAAACGATAAAATTAATTTATCAATATTTGTAGTGTTGAAATCTAAAATTGTCATATTATTTTCAATAATTTACTTGTTTGCAACTGCGCAATTAAGTGAGTTATTTAAACTGCCAATAATGGCAGAGCATTTTGCTGAACATAAACGAGAGAACCCAGAAATAACCCTTTGGGAATTTATGTGTATACATTATGCACACGGAGAAGTAAATGACGATGATTATGATAAAGACATGAGGTTACCATTCAAATCTCATAGTTTTTGCAGTTGTTCTAGCATAACCTTTTGTCAACCTGTAGTTAATTATGATTTATCCCGTAAAGATGCCTTTAGATCAATAAAAAATAAGACAAACTTTGGATATAACTTTTCCTTTTTTTCCAATTTCTTTTCTTCCATTTGGCAACCGCCTAAAATAGCTTAGTTTTTTTATTCTGAATAAACACTCCAATCATCTTTGATGAATGTGTGTTTATTATTTATCGAAATAAAAACTAAATATTTACTTTCATGCTAAATAAAATTATCGAGTTTTCCGTAAGGAATAAACTCCTCGTTGGGCTTATGGTTATTGCCCTTGTAGGCTATGGTGTTTACCAAACTACAAAATTACCAATTGATGCCGTGCCTGATATTACCAATAATCAGGTACAAGTCATCACCATTGCTCCTTCTTTTGGTGCTACTGATATTGAGCGTTTAGTTACGTTTCCAATAGAGCAAGCCAATACTAATATTTCGGGGTTAAAAGAAATTAGAAGTTTCTCAAGATTTGGTTTATCACTCGTTACCATCGTTTTTGATGACGAAACCGATATTTATTGGGCACGTCAACAAGTTGCTGAGCGGTTGCAAAAAGTTCAGACTCAAATCCCACAAGGTATTGGGAATCCGGAACTGGGCCCCGTATCTACAGGACTTGGCGAAATATACCAATACGTCGTTCGCCCCAAAAAAGGCTACGAAAAGAAATACAACGAAACCGAACTGCGAACTATTCAGGATTGGATTGTACGCCGCCAGCTTCTTGGGGTTAAAGGCGTAGCCGAAGTAAGCAGTTTCGGAGGGAAACTAAAGCAATATGAAATTGCAGTCAATCCAAACAAGCTACAATCCTACGGAATTACTATAGCCGATGTCTTTACGGCTGTTGAAAAAAATAATCAAAACACAGGTGGTTCTTATATTGAAAAAGGCGCTACCTCCCTATTCATCAGAAGTGAAGGACTTATTGGTAAACCGGAAGACATTGAAAATACAGCCATTAAAACCGGAAAATCAGGAACCCCACTTTTCATCAGAGATGTAGCCGACGTTAAAATTAGTTATGCCACCCGGTATGGAGCTATGTGTTATAATGATGAAGGAGAAGTTTCAGGAGCTGTAGTGATGATGCTAAAAGGAGCAAACAGCAGTGATGTGATAAAAAATGTTAAGGAAAGAGTCGCCCAAATCCAAAAAACCTTGCCGGAAGGGGTAATTATAGAACCTTTCTTAGATCGAACGAAGATGGTAAACAACGCTATTGGAACGGTAGAACACAATTTACTCGAAGGAGCTTTGATTGTGATTTTCGTTTTGGTTCTGTTCTTAGGGAATTTCAGAGCCGGTTTATTAGTAGCTTCTGTAATTCCGTTAGCAATGTTATTTGCCATTATATTGATGAATACTTTTGGCGTTAGTGGTAACTTAATGAGTTTAGGAGCACTAGATTTTGGACTTATAGTAGATGGTGCCGTGATTATTGTAGAAGCCGTGATGCATCAATTGACACACAGTAAAAAATTCAACAAACTAGAGGAACTTTCGCAATCTAAAATGGATAAAACAGTAGAAAGTTCAGCCGGTAAAATGATGAACAGTGCCGTATTTGGACAAATAATCATCTTGATAGTTTATCTTCCTATATTCACTTTAGAAGGCATCGAAGGGAAAATGTTTAAACCTATGGCACAAACCGTTGCCTTTGCATTATTGGGTGCTTTTCTTTTGTCATTAACTTATATTCCTATGATGAGTGCTTTGTTTTTGAGCAAAAAAATAAAACACCAACCCAATCTTTCCGACCGATTAATGATTTGGGTAGAAATTAAATACCAGCATGCTTTAAACAAAATTTTGAGTTATCCTAAAACGGTAATAACAACTGTGGTTAGCTTATTTGTATTAGCTATAATTACCTTAAGTTTTTTAGGAGGCGAATTCATCCCAGCGCTGGAAGAAGGCGATTTTGCTGTTGATACACGGGTACTGACAGGAAGTAATTTAACTACAACCATTGAAAGCACTCAAAAAGCGGCACACATCCTAAAAACCCAATTCCCCGAAGTGGAAAAAGTAGTTACCAAAATAGGCAGCGGTGAAGTTCCTACAGATCCAATGCCAATGGAAGCCAGCGATATGATGGTGGTAATGAAAGATAAAAGCGAATGGACATCTGCCAAAACCTTTGATGAAATGGCTGCAAAAATGGGTAAAGCTTTAGAAGATGTACCAGGAATTACAGCCGGATTTCAATACCCTGTACAGATGCGCTTTAACGAATTAATGACCGGTGCGCGTCAGGATGTTGTTTGCAAAATCTTTGGTGAAAATCTGGATACTTTGGCTGTGTATGCTCAAAAATTAGGCAAAGTAGTCAATACCGTTGAAGGAACTCAAAATCTATTTATAGAACCCGTTACTGGAATGCCTCAAGTAGTCATCGATTATAACCGGAATACCATTGCGCAATATCATCTAAGTATTGACGATATCAATAAGGTGGTTAATACTGCTTTTGCCGGACAAACCACAGGCTTAGTGTTTGAAGGCGAAAAACGGTTTGATTTGGTGGTACGATTAAATACCAATCAAAGAAAAGATCTTGAAGACATTCAAAACTTATTAATTCCAACACTACAAGGAACACAAATTCCGCTATCGCTATTGGCTCATGTTAGCATCAAAAATGGGCCGAATCAAATTCAACGCGAAGATGCCAAACGCCGAATAGTAGTAGGTTTTAATGTTAAAGGTCGTGACGTGCAAAGCATCGTAAATGAGTTACAGCAAAAAGTTGATGCCCAAATTAAGTTGCCAACGGGTTATTACACTACTTATGGCGGTGCTTTTGAAAATTTAAATAAAGCCAAACAGCGTTTAATGATAGCGGTTCCTGTTTCTTTATTGTTGATTTTCTTGCTGTTGTTCTTTGCTTTCAACTCGGTAAAACAAGGTCTGCTGATTTACTCTGCTATTCCGCTCTCGGCTATTGGAGGGATTTTCTTCTTAGCCCTACGGGGAATGCCTTTCAGTATTAGTGCCGGAGTTGGTTTTATAGCACTCTTTGGTGTAGCCGTACTTAACGGTATTGTATTGATATCTGAATTTAACCAATTAAAAGAAGAAGGAATGACCGATTTACATAGAATAGTTTTAATGGGAACCAAAGTCCGTTTACGTCCCGTATTAATGACAGCTTTTGTAGCATCATTGGGTTTTTTACCCATGGCATTAAGCAACGGTGCCGGTGCCGAAGTACAACGTCCGTTAGCTACAGTCGTTATTGGTGGATTGTTGATTGCTACTTTTTTAACGCTTTTTGTCCTACCCATTTTATACATCACATTCGAAAAAGGAATTAAAATTAAATTCTTTGCTAAAAGTGCCACATTGATAGTTCTACTCCTATCGCTTTCAATGACAACAGCTCAAGCACAAAATCCAATTCGCCTTGATGCTGCTCTGGAAACTGCGCTTAAAAACAATACATCTATTAAGAATGAGCGTTTAAAATCGGAATATCAAAAACAATTAATCAAAACGGCTACCAATTTACCGGCAACAAACATCATTGGGGATTATGGTCAGATTAATAGTTTTTACAACGATAACCGAATTGGCATCACTCAATCGTTCAATTTCCCAACTGTATACAGCCGTCAAAAGCAACTATACACCGAAGAATGGAAAACAGCGACTTTAAATGTAGCTTTGAAAGAAGCCGAATTGAAAAAAGAAGTCACGCAACTCTTTTATTCATTAGTCTATTTGTCCGAAAAAGAAAGCTTACTGCAAAGAAGCGATAGTCTTTTTGCTGCATTTGCTCAAAAGGCTACGCTTAGGTTTAAGAAAGGTGAAAGCAATATTTTGGAAAAAACCACAGCCGAAACCCAACAAGGTAATATCAAATCGCAATTAGTGCAATTGCAACAGGAGAAAGCTGTCTTGCAAAGTCGATTCCTGTTGCTTTTAAATTCAGAAAACAAAGTCATTCCACATGCAGACAAACTAAAATTGGATTTGAATTTTGCTGCAGATAGTACTTTAGTAGCCAAACATCCAACCGTTCAAGTTTTGGAACAACAGAAAAAAGTGAGCATAGCTTCTACTAAAACTGAACGGGCAAAGTTGTTACCCAGCATTACCTTAGGTTATAATAGTGCTACCATCACCGGAACCGGAGCAGATAATGTCTTGTATGACAAGTCTACCCGGTTTCAATCGGCGCAATTTGGCTTGGGGATTCCGTTATTTGGCGGAGCTCAAAAAGCCAAAATCAAAGCTTCTAAAATAGCGGAAACCATAGCTGAAAATGAATTTCAAAAAGGTAAATTAGAAATACAGCAACAGTTTTCAAATGCGAAATCTCAGTATGAAAAAAGCTTGGAGCGGTTAGAATATTATGAAAAAACCGCTTTACCTAATGCCAAAATAATTAGTGCAACGGCCAACAAGCAATTTTACAACGGTGAAATCAATTATTTAGATTGGGTGATGCTTATCCATCAAAGCATTGCAATACAAAGCGATTATATCAATGCGATAAATCAGTATAATGATGCCATCATTCAACTCAACTATCTAACTTCAAAAAATTAATCCTATGAAAAATATACTTATATTTCTATTCGGCTTCCTTATTTTGGGTTGTCAATCCAAAAAAGAAGAAGCTGTTACCGATTCTAAAACAATCACTGAATCTGTAATAACACTTACAGAAGCGCAACTAAAAAATGCTTCTTTAACCACAGGAAATTTGGAAAAAAAATCGGTTTCATCTGTTTTAAAAGTGAACGGACAAATTGATGTACCGCCACAAAACTTAGTTTCAATCAGTATGCCATTAGGCGGTTATCTAAAATCGACCAAATTACTCCCTGGAATGCACATCAACAAAGGCGAAGTCATTGCCACTATGGAAGATCAACAATATGTGCAGTTGCAACAAGATTATCTGACCACAAAGTCGCGCTTATCTTTTGCCGAGAAAGAATATGATCGTCAAAAAGAGCTGAATCAAAGTCAAGCGAGCAGTGACAAAGTATATCAAATGGCTGACGCCGATTATAAAACCCTTAGAATTACTTTGAGTGCATTAGGAGAAAAACTGAAATTGATTAATATCAATCCGAATGTATTAACCGAAAAAACTATTTCTAAAAGCGTCAACATCTATGCGCCAATTAATGGTTTTGTATCGAAAGTAAATGTAAACATCGGAAAATATGTGAATCCTGCAGATGTATTGTTTGAACTCATTAATCCAACAGATATTCATTTGAACTTAAAGGTTTTTGAAAAAGACATTACCAAATTATCCATTGGTCAAAAACTGGTAGCCTACACTAATAATCAACCGGAAAACAAACATAAGTGTGAAATCATTCTAATAAGCAAAGACTTATCGGTTGACGAACATTCGGCTGATGTACATTGCCATTTTGAAAATTATGATAAAACGCTTTTGCCTGGTATGTACATGAATGCCGAAATTGAAGTGAAAAGTAATGATGCGTTAACGCTACCTGAAGATGCTATCGTTGCTTATGATGGAAAAGAGTATGTGTTTGTGGTTATGGATAAAACTAATTTTAGGATTGCCGAAGTGAAAACGGGTACCAGTGAAAATGGTTTTGTTGAAATTGTAAATGGAGATAAATTTTCCAATAAAAGTATCGTAATCAAAGGTGCTTACACTCTTTTAATGAAACTTAAAAACAAATCCGACGAATAGATGTAAATCCCTCCTCCGAGGGATTTTTTTTGCTGTGTGACAATAGTTACTGACTAGCAATAATCACCTCCCTAATTTTGCTTCATAATTCAGAAGTACAATTATGAAACATCAATTTCTTATCTCCATCGGAATTTTAAGTTGCTCACTTTTTACCTATGGTCAGGATACTATAGCTGTATCTAAAAAAGACATCCTGGAAAAAGTCTCCGATAAAAATCTACAAATCCAATTAGCACAAAAAAACTATCAATCCGCCAAAGCCGATTACCAACAATCCAATGCACTCTTTTTGCCCAACATTACAGCAAACCACACCGCTATATCAACTACCAACCCATTAATGGCTTTTGGTTCCAAACTCAATCAGGAAATACTAACAGCTTCCGACTTTAATCCGGCACTGTTAAACGACCCGGCCAAAACTAAAAACTTTGCTACGGTTATTAGCGTACAACAGCCTCTATTAAATGCAGACGGACTTTACGAAAGAAAAGCAGCATACGCTAAAATGCAGGCCTATCAATTGCAAACCGAACGTACTAAGGAATACATGCAACTGGAAGTAAGTAAAGCCTATATGCAATTACAATTGGCTTACAAAGCCGTTACCGTTTTGACCAAAGCCGAAAGTACAGCTAAAGCCAATTTGATATTAATTAATAATTATTTTAAACAAGGATTGGTGCAAAAAACAGATGTTTTAAATGTTCAAATTCGGGTAAGTGATGTTAGTAATCAATTACAATATGCAAAAAGCAACATTCAAAACGCTTCAGATTATTTAGGCTTTTTATTAAATGAAGACTACAAAAACAAAATCTACAAACCTTCGGAAGAATTAGAAAATACGATAAGTGTAACCCAAGTAACCACTGAAGTTTCTGAAAACCGAAAAGACATTCAAGCCATGACGTTATCAACATCGGCTTATCAAAAAATGTATCTGTCAAGCAAAATGAATTTTCTGCCAAGATTAAATGCTTTTGGTAGTTATGAATTATATGATCAAACGTTATTTGGCACCAGAGCCAAAGGATATACAGTGGGCGCACAATTATCCTGGAGCGTTTTCGACGTCTATAAATCCATTGGCAAAATGGCCAAAGCCAAAGCCGATTTTCAAAAAGCTACTATAGAAACCGAAGAATACAAAAAACAAAGCCAACTAGAAGTCAACAAAACGAATCGTCAGTTACTCGACTCCGAAAACAAAGTGAAATTATCGCAATTAGCTTTTGAGCAATCGCAGGAAGCCTACAGAATTCGCCAAAACAGATTTGCACAAGGCTTAGAAAAAACAACCGATCTACTACAGTCAGAAACCCAAATGATTCAAAAAGAACTAGAACATTTACAAGCCGTTTTCGAATACAATTTCACCAAACAGTATTTACAATTTTTAACCAATTAATCATGAAAAAGATATATCTACCATTACTCACAATAGGATTAACCATGCTAATTTCCTGCGGAAAGACGAAAAAAGAAGTAGTCAATACTGAAACCGCTATTTCCGTAAAAGTAAGTGGCGTTGCAGCTGACAACAATCCTAATTTTGTTTCAGCCAGCGGTAAGATTGAAGCCGAAAACAGTGCCAATGTTTCTACCCGAATGATGGGTTATGTAACCAAGGTAAATGTCAAAGTCGGACAAAAAGTAAGTGCAGGTCAGCTTTTAGTAAGTATAAACAATACTGATTTACAAGCCAAAAAAGCACAGGTGGATGCCTCAATACTTCAGGCTACAGCTGCCTACAATAATGCCAAAAAAGATTTCGACCGATTTACAGCCTTATTCAACCAGCAAAGCGCTTCCCAAAAAGAACTGGATGATATGACCTCACGCTATGAAATGGCAAAAGCAGGTCTGGAAGGAGCCAAACAAATGCGTAACGAAGTCATGGCGCAGTTTTCCTACTCCAATATTACCGCTCCATTCTCGGGCGAAGTGACCAACACTTTTGTAAAAGAAGGCGATATGGCCAATCCCGGAATGCCATTAGTCAGTATCGAAGGAGCTTCACATTTACAAGTAACTGCTACGGTCTCGGAAAGTGATATTACTTCCATTCAAAACGGCATGAGCGTAAAAGTTTTAGTAAAATCTTCTAATCAGGAATTGACCGGAAAAGTGATTGAAGTTAGTGGCTCGGCAAAAAATACAGGGGGGCAATATTTGGTCAAAATCAATTTAAATAACAATACTACTAAAGTGCTATCGGGCATGTTTGTCAATGTGCAGTTTCCATTGGTTAGTAAAAAACAAACGACTACAAACTCCGCCACAGCTCAAGTTGTAGTGCCCGAAAGTGCTTTAATACACCAAGGACAATTAACCGGAATTTATACCATTGGCAACAAGGATATTGCCATATTAAGATGGTTACGCATTGGCAAAACCTATGGTAATCAGGTTGAAGTCTTATCCGGTTTATCAGCTAACGAACAATACATCCTTTCAGCCGAAGGCAAGTTATACAATGGAGCCAAGGTGAAAATAGACTAAATCATTTTCCAATCATCTTATTTTCAAATTTTCAAATCAAGATTATGCAAGAAGGTATATCAGGTAAAATCGCCCATTTTTTCATTCACTCTAAATTAACGATTTTGTTAATGGTGGGGTTGATGATAATTGGCGTATATAGTTCATTCTTAATTCCACGTGAAGAAGAACCACAAATTAATGTGCCAATGGCCGATATCATGGTGGGTTACCCCGGTGCCAATCCAACAGAAGTAGAAAGCCGCGTGGTCAAACCGCTGGAAAAAATCCTCTCCAACATCAAAGGCGTAGAACATGTACACAGTATGGCAATGAACGGTCAAGCCATGTTGATAGTGCAATTTTATGTTGGGCAAGACGTAGAACGTTCTTATGTAAAACTATACGACGAACTGGCCAAGCACGAAAATATGTTTCCACAAGGGGTTTACAAACCTATTGTAAAAACACGATCAATCGATGATGTCCCAATGCTGGGTTTGACCTTATGGAGTGATAAATTGAATGATTTTGAGTTACGCCAAATTGCCGAAGAAGTCACTTCGGAAGTAGAAAAAGTAAAGGATGTTGCCATCACTCGCGAAATTGGAGGACGAAATCGTGAAGTGAAAGTAGTCTTAGACAAGGATAAAATGGCTGAAAACGGTGTAGATGCTCTGGGCATAATGCAAATGATTCAGGCCAATAACGGCAGTTCACAATCGGGTAGTTTTGTAAATAGCGATAAAGAATATTTAGTTACCACTGGGCAATTTTTAAAATCTTCGGAAGATGTAGAAAATTTAGTTGTTGGTGTCAATGCCAATTTACCGGTCTATTTAAAACAAGTAGCCAAAGTTGAAGATGGTCCATCCACTCCAAGCAGCTACGTATCCTTTGGCTATGGCAAGACCAATGAAAAATTCAAAACAGCAAAATCTGAATATCCTGCGGTAACTATTTCTATCGGAAAAGTAAAAGGAGCCGATGCCATGAAGATATCCGAAAAGATATTAGAACATATCAACCAATTAAAGAAAACCATTATAACCAATGATGTTCACGTAGAAGTAACCCGTAATTATGGAGAAACTGCATCAGACAAAGTAGGCGAATTACTAATGCACTTAGGTATTGCCATTATTGCCGTTACACTTTTAGTGATTTTGGCCATGGGCTGGCGCGGTGGATTAGTAGTATTCTTTTCAGTACCACTCACTTTTGCTCTGACCTTATTTGCTTATTATTTATTGGGTTATACTCTAAACAGAATTACGCTTTTCGCTTTAGTTTTCGTGGTTGGAATTGTAGTAGATGACAGTATTATCATCGCCGAGAACATGCACCGCCATTTCAAAATGAAGCGACTGCCATTCAAACAAGCTGCAATCTATGCGATTAATGAAGTAGGTAATCCAACGATATTAGCAACTTTCACCGTAATTGCTGCAATATTACCAATGGCTTTTGTATCAGGAATGATGGGACCTTATATGAGTCCGATGCCTATTGGAGCATCAATTGCAATGCTGCTTTCCTTGTTTGTTGCACTAACGGTTACACCCTATTTAGGTTATCATTTATTACAGGAAAAAGACGAACAACAACACAAAGCCGAGCAAGGATTAGAAACATCATTTATTTATAAAATATACAACAAACTCGAAAGACCATTATTAGAAAGCAGTAAAAAACGCCGCCTTTTAGTAGGGATTACCGTCTTACTATTGTTGGGATCGGTAACGATGTTCTTCACCAAATCGGTAGTAGTTAAAATGCTACCCTTCGACAATAAAAACGAATTCCAAGTGGTGATTGACATGCCTGAAGGAACTACTCTGGAAAGGACCGCTGCAGTTACACAGGAAATAGCGCAATACCTTTCTACGGTTCCCGAAGTAGTAAATTATCAAAACTATATCGGAACCTCAGCACCGATTACTTTTAACGGTTTGGTACGTCATTACGATTTGCGTGGAGGTAGTAATATGGCAGACATTCAGGTAAATTTGTTACACAAAGAAGATCGAGACATGCAAAGCCACGGCATTGCTAAAGAAGTGCGTCCCGAAGTACAAAAGATTGCTAAGAAATATGGCGCGAATGTAAAAATCATTGAAGTACCTCCGGGGCCACCGGTATTATCTACATTGGTAGCAGAAATTTACGGGCCAAATTATAGAGACCAAATCAAAGTAGCCAATCAGGTTAAAGGCATTTTAGAAACTACATCGGATATCGTTGATGTTGATTGGATGACCGAAGACAACCAAACCGAATATCGTTTGGAAGTCGATAAGGAGAAAGCTATGTTGAATGGCATTGCTCCACAGCAAGTAGTAGGCAATCTGACCTACTTATTAAAAGAATATCCTGTTTCCAATCTATATGATGAAAACTCAAACGACAATGTGGGAATAGTATTATCGCTTGATGACAAAGATAAAACTTCGTTACAGGATATTGAAAACTTAAAGATTAAAGGCAGTCGTGGCAATGTTGTTCCGGTAAGTGATTTGGTGAAAGTAGTTCAGGATACGTTACAAAAAACGATTTATAGAAAAGACCAAAAACGGGTAGTATATGTAACAGCTGACATGGCTGGAGCATTGGAAAGTCCTGTATATGCCATTTTGGGCATGAATGAAAAGTTGCAAAAAATGAAATTGCCTAAAGGTTATAAAGTAAACGAGCTCTATATGGAGCAACCTACTGACGAAAGTGATTTCACCGTAAAATGGGATGGGGAATGGCAGATAACGTTAGAAGTTTTCCGCGATTTAGGATTGGCCTTTATGATTGTTATTGTAATTATATACATGCTGATTGTAGGTTGGTTTCAAAACTTTAAAACCCCAATGGTCATGATGATGGCGATTCCATTATCGTTAATCGGAATTGTATTGGGACACTGGTTGTTAGGCGCATTCTTTACGGCAACTTCCTTTATCGGAATGATTGCATTGGCCGGAGTTATGGTACGGAACTCTGTTTTACTAATCGATTTTATTGAAATACGATTACAAGAAGGAATCCCTTTAAAACAAGCCATTATAGAAGCAGGGGCCGTAAGAACCACACCAATTTTATTAACCACGGGCGCAGTAGTAATTGGTGCCTCAATTATCCTCTTTGACCCAATATTTCAAGGATTGGCTATATCATTAGTTTTTGGTGCTATAGTATCTACAATCCTGACTTTACTAGTAGTTCCAATCATCTATTATGTAAGCGAAAGAAAAAAATGGGAGCAATAATTCTTTAAAAAACAATACAATGAAATTAGTAATCATCACCTCCAGTATAGCATTTCAAAAGGATATCAAAGACATGTTGAAAAAAGCAGAAGTCAAAACGTATTCTTTTAAAGAAGTAACAGGGTACATTGATTTTTCAGATACGGCAACCCAAGAAAACTGGTTCGCTTCAGAAGTAAACGAAACCGAATCAATTCTCTTTTATGCTTTCGTTAAAAAAGAAAACGTTGACCACCTTTTTAATTTAATCTCAGAATTCAATACAACTCAAGAATCGCTTTCGCACATTCATATAGCAGTCTTAAACATCGAAAAATCAAATAATTCAACAAACTAATAATCTAAAATATGATTAACCGACTAATCCGAGCCATCGCCGGAACATTCATCCTTGTTAGCCTTTTGTTGGCTATTTATGTCAATCAAAATTGGCTTTGGTTTACCGCCTTTGTTGGAGCCAATCTTTTGCAATCTTCTTTTACCAAGTGGTGTTTAATGGAGGATATTCTGAGAAAACTAGGAATCAAGGACTAATTCCATTAAACCTACTTAGAAAGGAAGTTAAAAAAACTACCTTGAGTAGTATAAAACACTGTAACTTTATTTTATACCATTCCCTAACTTTGAAACCTAAAGATTAAAAAAACTTATTTATCTTTGAAATGATAAAATCCTGTAATCGGCAGATTTAGACAACTTGAAACTTGCCATAATTGCTTAAGCTTATCATATTATGCTCGAAAAGATAAAGGAACTGGATACCGACTTATTTCTCTACCTAAATGGGAAACACAATTCCTTTTTTGACCCTATTATGTATTGGGCAAGTGATAACCTGATTTGGTTACCATTATTTGCATTAATCACAATTCTACTAGTCAAAGAATATAAAAATCTTAGCATATCCATCTTGATTGTAATAGTAATGCTGATTGCATCCTGCGAACAACTCACCGCAAATCTAATTAGCAACACTGTAAAAAGATTAAGGCCATCGCATGAACCTGCTCTTCAAAAATTAATTCATTTAAGTGAAGCAGGTCCCGGAAACCAATATGCTTTGGTATCGTCACAGGCTGCAAATATTATTGGGCTTACTGCTTTTTTATTTTTTTTATTGCCAAAGAAATACAATCCTTTAAAATGGATATTTGGGTTTTGTGCATTTTTGGTTGCCTATAGCCGAATATATAATGGTTTGCAATATCCAATAGGTGTAATTCTAGCAGGATTTATTGGGACAATTTTGGCTTTTATAGCAATAAATTTGTTAAGATATATTTTTATAAGGCGATTATCGTACTGATGAATATAAATAGACTTATTGGTAATTGTGCTGTTAAACTAAATCCCAATGATAAAGCCGGCAACAATAAGCAGGAGTATATGTCCCATAACATGAAGCAGGAAGCTTGTTATTCTTATTACAAAAGTATACATCAAACCACAACCTATTCTTTTACAAAAATACCCATTTCAAAAAATAATCTAATAATAATATAAAATTGTTACTTTTACTATGCTTAAAAAACAAAACCATTTATAAGTTGCCATAGAGGTGCACTTATAAAAACCAACCTTTGTTAAACTTTATGGGTACTGATATTATCTAGAATAGCGAAGCTTCTTTTCCCGTAAAATCAAGTATTATAAATTTTAAAAATTTAAAATTCTAAATTCAAAAAACCGTTTAAATATTCCAATGTTTGGCTCGAAAATAAGTCAATATAACCCACAAGAAGAACCGAAACTTATGTTCCGGTTTTTTTATTCCTTAAAGCGTCGAAGGTTAACTTTCATAAGGCTTATGGAATAAAAAAACAAACCTGTAAAGAAAGTTGGTTTTTCTTTTCAGGATTTCTCAAAAGGACGCAACAAAGTTAATCCTATAGATATTCCAAAGTACGTTCCAAAGCCATTCCTCTGGAACCTTTTATCAACATTATTTTGTTTTCAAATCTTGCCGATTCCAGATATTTAGCAAAGTCTTCGAAGGTATTATAAAAATGGAAATTCCTTTTTTGAATATTATTGGCATAAAAATCCTTGCCTACAAAATGACATTCAAACGAACTGTTGTTATTCAGAAAATCAACAATTGTCTTGTGCTCTGAAAGGCTTTCTTCTCCAAGCTCATACATATCCCCAATGATAACAACTTTGTTATTCTTGTCTAATTGCACAAAATTCTCAAGTGCCACCATCATACTGCTCGGATTTGCATTATAGGCATCAAGTATGATTTCATTTGAGCCTTTTGTCAAAAGCTGTGAACGGTTGTTTTCAGGAATGTAGCTTTCAATTGCTTCTTTGATATCATCATTCGGTACTTCGAAGTGTTCTCCAATGGTAATGGCCGCATTGATGTTGTTTGCATTATACAATCCAATTAAATGTGAGTTGATTTCAACTCCCAGTGTTTTGATTTTGACGAATGGATTTGCCTTAACATCATCAATAAAAACATTGACATTTTTATCATTTTGACTAAAGGTGATTCTATGAAAATGTTCTGTTTTTTCCTTTTGAATTTTATCATCAAGGTTTACAAAAACCGATTTATCATTTGCTTTGAGATAATCATACATTTCACTTTTCCCTTTAATAACACCTTCAACACCACCAAACCCTTCAAGATGTGCTTTCCCGAAATTGGTAATATAACCATAATCCGGATGGGCAATGTTGCATAGGAATTCTATTTCCTTTTGATGATTGGCGCCCATTTCTACAATTCCGATTTGGGTTTCTTTGGTAAATGACAATAAAGTCAGCGGAACACCAATGTGATTGTTCAGATTGCCAGTTGTGGCCTTAGCATTAAACTTTTTGGACAAAACCACATTGATGAGTTCTTTTGTAGTTGTTTTTCCGTTACTGCCCGTTAATGCTATAATCGGAAGGTTTAGAAAATGTCTGTGGAATCTTGCCAGTTCCTGAAGTGTTTTTAGACTATCATCAACCAAAACTGTTCGCTCATCGATGAAATATTCGGCATTATCAATTACTACATAGCTTGCTCCTTTCTCCAATGCTTCTTTGGCAAAAGTATTGGCGTCAAAACGCTCTCCTTTAATGGCAACGAAAAAAGAATTGGGTTCAATTTTTCTAGTATCGATTGAAACTTTACTGCACTTTAAAAATAAATCATGAATGTTTTGAATGCTCATTGGCAAAATAGTTAAAATAAAAAAGCCCTTAAAAGTAGGGCTTTTTTGTTATTTATCATAAAACTAAAAGTTTAGTTTCTTGCTCTTTTCTTCTTGTCAGCTTTTGGACCAACTCTTGACATTGCACATCTGAATCCGATGAAGTCGGTAGCCATATCCTGAGGGAAGTATCTTCTTTGCGCCGGATCCAACCAGTAAGCTCTGTCTCTCCATGAACCTCCTTTGTATACTCTCACATCATCATTAACAAGTGTCGTACGTTTATTAGAATGGTCATATTTTCTAACCATATTTCCTAAACTATCTGTAGACACATTGTGTTTTGGAGAATCATACATTCTTTGGTCGTCTTTAAGTTTACCTTTTTCATCACCTTCTTCTGAACCACCGAACTTGAAATATCTTGTTGATTGTTTATCACCATCACGATAGTTTCTGTTGTCCGATTTGTCAAAGTTTTGTCTCAAATAAGTTTCTTTATCATCAACCGGTACTTGTGCAATTTGACCAGGGAAGTTTCTAGAAATGATTTTACCGTTTGATAAAGTATCGAATTTTTGAGTTTCCTGAGTAACTAATTCTACTTTTCCGTCTTCACCAATTTTGTCTTTCATGTAAACATTACCTCTGTAGTAGTTGAAGTCATTAGCTTCATCATCAACAATAGGTCTGTAAACATCGGCAACCCACTCGGCTACGTTTCCTGCCATATCATATAATCCAAAGTCATTTGGAGGATATGATTTAACTTTGTTTGTGATGTCGGCACCGTCATCAGACCAACCTGCGATTCCACCGTAATCTCCTTTTCCTTGTTTGAAGTTAGCCAATTGATCACCCCTAACCTGTCTTTTCCCTGAACGGGTATAACTTCCTGACCAAGGATATTTCTTTTGCCCTTTATAAGCATTGTATTCTCTTTGACCTACGTCAGCAGCAGCAGCATATTCCCACTCCGCCTCAGTTGGTAGTCTGTACTCAGGTAAAATTAAACCTGAAGTTCTTTGTGCATAAACATTTTTTGCACTGTTTCCGGCAGTATTATTTGCGCCTGGTTTGTTCCCTCCTTTTGGAGCAGTTCCTCTTCCTTTACCTTTTTTCAAAACCAGTTTCTCATCACCACCCATAGCAGTTGACGGAGAAGCCAAGTAAGCTTCGGTACTAAAGATTTTATCAGCACTTACGTCAGTAACTTTCGCGTCTTTTTTCAAGTAACGTTGCTCTTCAAGGATTTTTTCGTTCACTCGATCAGTTCTCCATTTAGCAAATTCTGTTGCCTGAATCCAGTTAACCCCAACTACAGGATATTCAGCATAAGCCGGATGTCTCAAGTAGTTTTCGGTCATAGTTTCGTTATAACCCAAACGGTTTCTCCAAACTAACGTATCTGGAGAAGCTCCTTCGTAGATGTTTTTATAATTGTCCTGATCTGGTGGGAAAACAGTTTTTAGCCAATTTAAGTATTCCATATACATCAAATTAGTTACCTCAGTTTCGTCCATATAGAAAGACATAACGTGCTGTTGATTTGGAGTATTATTCCAATCGTGCATTACGTCATCCTGAACTTTACCCATGGTAAAGGTTCCACCTTCAACAAAAACCAAACCTGGTCCTGTAGCTTGCTTTTTAAATTTAGAAGCGTATTGAAAACCTCCTTTTTTATCATTGATTTTCCATCCAGTCGCTCTGGAACCACCACCTTTAGTGCTGGATTTTTTACTACAACTAGCAAAACCGATTATCATTACCAGGGATAGCAATAATTTTACAGCAATAACTTTGTTTACTTTCATATTCATAGTAGGTATAAATTTTCGAGGCGCAATATAAGTATTTACCTTTACATTGCAACACCTTTTTTAAATTAATACTAAATTCGCCATTCGCAGGCATTTATAATACATAACGCAAAATTAGTAGTTTTATTGTATTAGGCCGAAAAAAATATTTTTTTTTGTTTTTTTATACTTTTTTAAACAAAATCTCGTTTACTGTAATACTATGAAGAGGAAAATTACAATTTGCTTACTGTTTTTGAGCACATTTCTTGCTATTGCCCAGGAACAGAAAACCGTTTCTTTGCATTGGACAGATAAAAAACAATTGTCCTATGGTGCCTTTTCTGCTATGGTTCCGCAGTTCGATGCTGAAAATTTCCTTTTTAACAGCTATTCCAAAACTGTTCAATATGTCGCAACAATAAAACTGAACAGCAAAATTGATGAATCGGCATTTCAAATCACAAACCCTGTCTTTGAATCAATACCCGAAAGCCAATTAGGTGATATTGCTATTAAAAATATACCTTCAACGTTTAAATATACTTTTAATAGCGGTGTTGCCCGTAATAAATTTTATGGTAAAATTACCCTTACTCCTATTATTAAGGAAGGAAATTTATTCAAAAAACTGATTTCATTTACCTATTCGATTAGTCAAAATTCTTCAAGACTACAGCAAACCGACGAGAATAATGTTACTGCAATAGAAAATTCTGTTTTAGATACCGGAAAATGGTATCGTTTTTATGTAGAAAAATCCGGAGTCTATAAACTTTCCAAGAGTTTTCTGAGCAGCCTGGGTTTTGACACCAATGTCGATCCAAGGAAGGTAAAAATTTATGGGAATGGCGGGCGTCTCCTGCCTCTTTTAAATTCTATCTACTATCCAATGGATTTAACCGAAAATGCCATTCAGTTTGTCGGCGAAAGCGATGGCGTTTTTGACAGTCAAGATTACATTCTTTTTTATGCTGAAGGAATGGACAAATGGAATAACGATTACAGAAGCAACTTAAACATATATGCTGACAGATCTTACTATTATGTAACTTCCGAAGGTGATACCGGTAAGCGTATTGTAGATATGACACAACCATCGGGTAATGCTACAACCAGCATAACCACTTTTGATGATTATCAGTTTCATGAAAAGGAAGAAGTAAATGTTGCAAAATTAGGAAGAGTATGGTTTGGCGAACAATTCAGCGTTGACAATGAACAGGAATTCAATTTTAACTTCCCGAATCTTGTTACGTCACAACCTATAAAAATTACGGTTCATGCCGGTTCTGCTGCTTTTAACGCAACAAGTTTTAAAGTTGAAGCTAATGGGCAGTTGGTTGGAAATATACCTTTAAATCCTTTATCCGTTAATAGCGGTGTAGAATTAAATGAAGATTCTTTAAATAATATTGCTGTTAATGTTTCTTCTGAAGATGTTACTGTAAAAGTAACCTATGATAATGGAAGTGTTCCAAGTTCAAGAGGATATTTAGATTATATCAACATCAAAGCCAAGCGAAACCTTCAGGGTTACGGAAAACAATTCCCATTTCAGGTAGACCAGACAGGCTCTTCAACTGCTATTGGCGAATATCAGATTTCAAACGCTTCGACAATTTCACAGGTTTGGGACATTACCGATATTTACAATGTCAAAAAAGTTGACAATGCATCTTCGGGTACATTCACATTCAAATCATTCCTCAGCTCAGTCAAGCAGTATGTAGCCGTTGACAATACCGATTACTATTTGCCATCAAAAGAATCGAAATCAAAAGTTGAGAATCAAAATCTAAAGGGAACCGTTTTCCTCAATTCATCAGGACAGTTTCAGGATGTGGATTACTTAATTATCACACCTAAATTTCTAAATGCCCAGGCCGAAAAGTTAGCTGCTTTCCACAGAAGTTATTCCAATCTGAATGTAAAAGTGATAAATCTTGAAAACATCTATCAAGAATTTTCATCGGGCAAACAGGATATTGGTGCCATCAGGAATTTTGTTAAATATGTATATTCAAATGCATCAACACCTAATAAAGCTGTAAAATATGTAAACTTATTTGGTGATGCTTCTTACGATTTTAAAGATCGGATTGCCAATAATACTAACATTGTTCCAATATACCAGGCGATGAATAGTTATACCGAAACTGAAATCTCGTTTGCTTCGGATGATTTTTATGGAATGATGGATTCTAATGAAGGAAAGTTAGACGGATATCCGAGTTCTTCATTTAATTTGGGCGATATTGATATTGCTGTAGGAAGGATGATTGTCAGCACAACACAACAGGCAGACGAAATGGTAAACAAGGTCATTGAATACAATGACCTGAAATCGTATGGTAGCTGGAGGAATAATTATGTCGCTATTGCAGACGATCCTTCAATAGACCCACAACATCCGGGAGATAATCAATTACAGTATTTTCAGAACAGGCTGGCAGATAGAATTTCTACTGAAAAACCTTTTCTAAACATAAAAAAGATTTTGCTCGACTCCTATGTACAGGAGACTTCTGCCGGTGGGAAAAGATATCCAAAAGCAAGAGAAGAAATTTTTGCCGCCTTTGAAAAAGGTGCTTTGGTATTCAATTATCTTGGCCATGGAGGTGAAGATGGTTTGTCGGAAGAGCGCGTCTGGGAAAAATCAGACGGAGAGAATTTAAACAACCGCTACAAATATCCACTATTTATAACCATCACCTGCGATTTTTCAAGATTTGACAATCCTTACCGCCCGACAGCCGGTGAATATACCTATTGGAATCCTAAAGGTGGTGCCATATCGATGATAACTACAGTTCGCTCTATTGGACAAAGTCAGGCACAGATTTTTAATGATACGCTGGCCAAATATTTATTCTCTTATGGAAGCAATGAATACACATCTATTGCTGATGCTTTAAGGCTCGCTAAAAATGAAGGTTCAAACACCGCAACGAATGTGGTTTTCTATCTTGGCGATCCGGCTTTATTCTTAGCAATCCCAAAACCAAAAGTTGTTTTGACCAAAGTAAATGACATGCCTGTTACAGGGCCAATTGACGATTTTAAATCGCTTGCTTATGTTAAACTAACCGGGCAGATCTTAGATGAAAACAATAGTTTTTTACCAACGTATAATGGCGAATTGGTTGTAAACATTTTCGACAAAAACATTCACACCGAAACACTGAGAAATGACGGTTATGATGCTATTATTGATGATAGTTATGATACTGCGCCAAAAATGCCGTTTACCATTCTTGGCGAGACCATTTTCAGGGGAAATGCTTCCGTAACAAACGGGAATTTTGAATTCGGTTTTTATGTCCCAAGAGACATTCGTATTCCTGTTGACAATGGAAGGATTAGCTTTTATACAAAAAGAAATCAGGTTCTTTTAGACAAGACAGGTTATAACACCGATATTAAAATTGGAGGAATTAATACCAGTGCTGTAGCCGATACTACAGGTCCAACAGTAAAATTATATATGAATGACGAAACATTTGTCAATGGTGGCATTACAAATTCATCTCCTTTTTTCTTAGCAATACTCCAGGACGAACATGGCATTAATACCGCAAGCGGAATTGGTCACGATATTATCGGCATCCTTGACGGTGATGAAACTAAGCCTTACATCATGAACGATTATTACCAGACCGAATTGGATGATTACACAAAAGGACGTGTCTATTTCCCGTTCAGGAATTTATCAGTCGGTCTACACACAATCACTTTCAAGGCCTATGATGTTTACAACAATTCAATAACTGCCGAAATACAATTTGTAGTTGTTGGTGATGAAAGTGTAACACTCAGTCATGTACTCAATTATCCAAATCCATTTGTAAATTATACCGAATTCTGGTTTTCCCACAACAGGCCTTTCGAACCTTTGGAAGTACAGGTTCAGGTGATGACAATAACCGGAAAAATTGTCTGGACAAAAAATCAAACAGTTACTACTGATGGTTTTCTTTCAAGAGAAATAACCTGGGACGGAAAAGATGACTTTGGTGACCGTATCGGTAAAGGTGTTTATGTCTATAAACTGACTGTAAAGTCCACTTTATCGAATAAAAAGGCAGAAAAAATAGAAAAACTTGTAATCCTTTAGGAAAATACTATATTTGTTAACTTTTATTAAAAATGAAAATGAAAAAAATCGCAATATTAATTTTATTCGCCTCTATACAAATTATCAATGCGCAACAAGACAGTCGAGTAATCACAACCGGTGTCCCTTTTCTTTTAGTGGCTGCTGATGCCCGCTCTGCCGGTATGGCTGATCAGGGAGTTGCTACTGCTCCTGATACTTTTTCACAACAGTGGAATCCCGCCAAATATGCTTTTGTTGTAGATAAACAAGGCTTTTCTGCCAGTTATACACCATATCTGACTGACTTGGTTAATGATATTTCATTAGGACAGGCGACCTACTATAACAGAATTAGCGAAAGAAGTGCCTTTGCAGGTAGTTTGCGTTATTTTGGTTTGGGTGAAATTGAGTTGAGACAAAATGCCGATGACCCAGCTCAGATTGTTAAGCCAAGTGAGTTGGCATTAGATGGATCATATGCTTTGAAACTTAGTGAAAAATTCTCGATGGCTGTTGCCGGAAGATATATCCGTTCAGCCTTAAGAATCCCAACCGGTGACTCCGGCGATTCTAAGCCTGCAAGTACTTTTGCAGTTGATATTGCAGGTTATTTTGTAGGTGAAGAAACTGCCTACTCTGATTTCAATGGTCGTTTACGTCTTGGTTTTAACTTCTCAAATATGGGTCCTAAAATCAACTATGACGCAGGATCTTCTGATGATAACAGTGCTAACTTCCTTCCTGCTATCATGAGACTGGGTGGCGGTTATGATTTCATACTTGACGATTTTAATAAGGTTTCCGTAAGCGTTGAGTTAGCTAAGCTTTTAGTCCCTACACCACAAAGTGCCGATTTGAATGGCGATGGATTAATCACAACTCCTGAAGAAATTGCTTTAAGAGATCAAAACAATGCCGATTATAACAAAATCAACTGGGTTTCCGGTATGTTTAAATCATTCAATGATGCCCCGGGTGGATTTAGCGAAGAACTTAAAGAGTTTACTTATTCTGTAGGAACAGAATATCTATACCAGGATTCGTTTGCTTTCCGTTTAGGATATTTCCACGAAAGCCCAATTAAAGGAGCAAGAAAGTTTTTCTCCCTTGGAGCCGGATTCAAATACAATGTAGTTAAAGTAGATGTATCGTATCTGTTCTCCGCATCAAAAGTGAAAAACCCATTAGAGAATACGCTTCGTTTCTCATTATCGTTTGCCTTTGGTGATAAATACGACGATTATTAATAGTTAATAAATAATAAAAACAATATCCAAATTTCAAAAAAGAGATTTGGATTTTTTTTCCTCGATAAAGAATGAAATAACCATTTGCAAAATAGAAATTTAAAAGTCAATGATCCATAATGGTTGTTCCATCTTCCACTAAAAAAAATTATTTAATTCGGATGAAAAAAATAGAAATCAACACCTCGTTCACCGCTTTTGAATCTGTTGCAGAACTTCCACAAGACGTTCAGGATTTAATGCACAAAGCCATTGAAGTCAGAAAAAATGCTTATGCTCCATATTCCAAATTCAGAGTTGGTGCTGCATTGCTTTTAGACAATGGTAAAGTCATGCTCGGTTCCAATCAGGAGAATGCCGCCTATCCTTCCGGACTTTGTGCCGAAAGGACTGCTATCTTCCATTCAAACTCAATTTATCCGGATGCCAAAATCATTAAAATGGCGATTTCTGCTACTTCAGATGTAAATCCTACGCTTTCTCCTACCCCGCCATGCGGTGCATGCAGACAGGCGATATCTGAATATGAATTCAAACAAAACACACCGATAGAAATTTATTTTATGGGGGAAAGCGGTGAAGTTTACAAATCGGATTCGCTTAAAAATTTATTGCCTTTAACCTTCGACAAAAACTTCCTATAACTGTAAAAAATTAGGCTTTTAAATTTTACTTCTTAGTCGGAATGTTTTACTTTTGCCTTTCGCAAATTTGTGTGTGAGTGAACTCTTTTGCGTTGAATCATAATTTAGAACACAATAACGCTTTAGCAAAAAGTAAAAAATGAAAGAAGTAACCAGAGAAGTTTATTTGAAATGGTATGAAGACATGCTGTTTTGGAGAAAGTTTGAAGACAAACTTGCCGCACTTTATATTCAACAAAAAGTTAGAGGATTCCTTCACTTATATAACGGCCAGGAAGCGGTATTAGCAGGAGCTTTACACGCTATGAATCTTGGTAAAGACAAAATGATTACAGCCTATCGTAATCACGTGCAGCCAATAGGAATGGGCGTTGACCCAAAAGCGGTTATGGCAGAATTACTTGGAAAAGTCACCGGAACATCAAAAGGAATGGGTGGTTCTATGCACATTTTCTCAAAAGAACACGGATTTTACGGAGGTCATGGTATCGTTGGAGCACAGATTCCAGTTGGTGCCGGTATGGCTTTCGCCGATAAATATTTTAACACCGGAGGTGTAACGCTTACCTACTTTGGTGATGGTGCTGCACGTCAGGGTTCATTGCACGAAGCTTTCAACATGGCAATGCTTTGGAAATTACCTGTAGTATTCATTTGTGAAAACAATGGATACGCCATGGGAACTTCAGTAGAAAGAACTGCCAATCATACTGACATTTGGAAACTTGGTTTAGGCTACGAAATGCCGTGTGGCCCGGTTGACGGAATGAATCCTGTTAAAGTTGCCGAAGCGATGCATGAAGCTATGGAAAGAGCCCGTCGTGGTGACGGACCAACATTCCTTGAAATGAAAACCTACCGATACAGAGGTCACTCGATGTCTGATGCTCAGTTATACCGTTCAAAAGAAGAGGTAGAAGAGTACAAAAAAATTGACCCAATCACACAAGTACTTGATATCATCATGGAGAAAAGCTACGCTACAAAAGAAGCTATTGAAGCCATTGATGAGCGTGTAAAAGATTTGGTGGAAGAATGTGCAACATTCGCCGAAGAATCTGCTTTCCCGGAAGCACAGCAATTGTATGATGTGGTTTACGAACAAGAAAATTATCCTTTCATCCCTCACAGATTATAAAATATGGCAACAAAAGTAACAATGCCGCGTTTGAGCGATACGATGACTGAAGGAACAGTTGCCACTTGGTTAAAAAAAGTAGGTGATACTGTAAAAGAAGGTGATATCCTAGCAGAAATTGAAACGGATAAAGCTACTATGGAATTTGAATCTTTCAATGCCGGTACTTTATTATACATAGGAATTCCTGAAGGTGAAACCGCTCCGGTAGATTCTCTTTTGGCAATTATTGGAAAAGAAGGCGAAGACATTTCCGGATTAATTTCCGGTGATGTGAAAGTTGAAACTGTCACACCGAGCGCAGCCGAGGTGCCTCAACCAACAGCCAACAACCAACAACCAGCAACAACTTCTTTACCAAAAGGAGTTGTAGTGGTAACTATGCCTCGTTTGAGTGATACCATGACCGAAGGAACTGTGGCAACCTGGTTGAAAAAAGTAGGTGACGAAATAAAAGAAGGTGATATCCTTGCGGAAATCGAAACCGATAAAGCTACTATGGAATTTGAATCTTTCAACTCCGGAACTTTATTGTCTATCGGAATTCAGGAAGGACAATCGGCTCCGGTTGATAGTGTTCTGGCTATTATTGGCCCTGCAGGAACAGATGTTTCAGGGATTGCTGAAAACTTCAAAAAAGGTGGTAGCGGAAGTGAAGTTTCAAGAGGAGTTGTAGAAACACCCGCTTCTGCCCCGGCTCCAATTCAGGAAATAGCAGCTAATGTTGGAGGAAGAATATTTGCTTCTCCATTAGCAAAACAAATAGCAAAAGATAAAGGAATCAATCTTTCCCAAATAAAAGGGACTGGTGAAAACGGAAGGATTACCAAAAGCGATGTAGAAAACTTTACTCCATCCACTACTGTCATCCCGAGCGCAGTCGAGGGATCTCAACCACAAGCTCAGGCTCCTACAGTAAGACCATTTATTCCGGC
>DBIH01000279.1 GCA_002296885.1 Flavobacterium sp. UBA807
TGCTCATTTCGGTATTTTTTCAGATGAAGGCTTGTAATTAGTTTTATTTGGTTTTTACTAACCATAAAATAATGTACTTTTGAATTAAATTATTTCCGCTTGAAAAATAGTCTCACAAAAATATCATTATTTATTCTAATTGGAGTAATTATCTTTGGGTGCAATACCACAAAAAGAGTTCCTAACGGGAAAAGCCTTTTGACCAAAAATGATATTTATGTTGACGGCAAAAAAGACAACACAGAAGATATTTTTAATCAGCTTTATCAAAAACAAAATACTTCAATACTTGGTTATCGGCTTCGATTAAACATTTACAATTTAGCTAAACAAAAAACCGATTCGATTTACAGAGCTAAATTTGCTAATAATCCGAAAAAATATTACCGAAAAGTCAAATGGCTTTCTAAGAAGCAAGTAAAAAGGCTGGGTGAGTCTTTTTGGTATTCGGGCATTCATGATTTCCTAAGGAAAACAGGTGAACCACCGGTAATACTTGATACCGTAAGTACTAAAAAATCGCTTAGAAGATTAAAATCTTATTTTTACAATCGTGGTTATTTTGATGTCGTAACCAAATATAAAATTGATAGTGTTGCCCCAAAAAAAATTAAGCTCAGATATGATATAATAACCAGCAAACCATACATACTTGACAGCATCAACACACATATTGCCAGCAAAGCGTTAGATTCTATTTATCAATTGAAAAAACGAAACGCTGTTATCAAGCCAAAGCAAAAATTTGAAACCAGTAATTTTGACGCCGAAAAAGCAAGGATAACTGCTGATTTCAGGAATAACGGTGCTTACCGTTTTCAGCAAAATTATGTGACTTTTGACATTGATACCATAGGCTCCAAACATTTGGCAAATGTTGACATGGTCATAGAAAATGAAGTTGTTCGAAATGAGGATAGTATCAGTACAGTTCCGTTTGAACTTTATAAAATAAGTAAAGTCAACATTTATACCGATCACAGTCCGGTTAATCCAAACGCCCCAATCAAAGACAGTACGACCTATAAAGATTTTACTTTATACAGTGTAAAGAAATTGAAATACCGTCCAAAGTCTTTAACCGATGGGATTTTTGTTGCCAAAGGCAATTATTTTTCAGACAACAAGACGACGTTGACATCAAAATACCTGAGCAATCTTAAGGTTTTCAATTATCCGTTGATTCAGTACGTTGAAGATAAAAATCAGAAAAATGCCTTGATTGCCAACATTTACCTTACACCGAGAAAGAAATATACTTTTGGTTTTTCAACCGATTTTACCCATTCCAACATTCAGGATTTTGGAATATCGGGAAATACCTTTTTGGGAATCCGAAATGTTTTCAATGGTGCCGAAACCTTTGAAATAGGATTCAGAGGGAACATTGGTGCTTCAAAAGATTTGGCTAATCCGAACAACAACTTTTTTAATATTTCAGAGATCGGAGCCGATGCCAAGCTGAATTTTCCAAGATTGTTCCTGCCTTTCAAAACAGACAAAATCATTCCAAAAACGATGATTCCGTACACAACAATCAGCGTCGGATATTCCAAACAAACCAACATTGGTTTGGACAAGCAAAACTTTACAAGTTCACTGGTTTACAATTGGACACCAAGAAAAAATACAACTTTCCGTTTTGATTTATTCAATGTCCAGTTTGTCAGAAACATAAATCCGGGAAATTACTTTAATGTCTACCGTTCATCATATAAAGCATTGAATCAACTGGCTATTGATTATAGTGCAGATACAGCTTATTTCAATAATAATAATTATGATGATGGTCTAAGGATAAGTGACGGGGTTAATTCTTTTATAAATGATGTCCAATCGGGTACCCTTCCTACTTCAGCAGCAGATTTAAAGTCCATTAATAGTATTGTTGAACAAAGGTCAAGACTAACCGAAGACAATTTAGTTTTTGCATCAAGCATAACTTTTTCAAAAACATCCAAAAAAGATTTATTGGATAACAATTTCTATGCGCTCAGAGCAAAAGTAGAATCGGCAGGAAACTTTCTTTCCTTACTCGCCGGAAATTCAAAATTATCCCAAAACGGTAACCGAACTTTTTTTGGTGTTGAATATTCACAATACATAAAAACCGAATTTGAATTTATCAAACACTGGGATTTGAGTCGCAAAAAAGTCTTGGCTGCGAAAGCATTTGCCGGAATTGCCATTCCGTATGGCAATTCAAAAAGCATTCCTTTTTCCCGAAGTTACTTTGCCGGTGGTTCCAATGATATCAGAGCTTGGCAATCTTATGGCTTAGGTCCGGGAAAAACAGGTTCTATCAACGACTTTAATGAGGCAAATATGAAACTGCTTTTCAGCACTGAATTTAGATTCAATGTTTTCCAGCAATTGTATAGTGCTTTTTTTGTAGATGCGGGGAATATCTGGAATGTAAAAGATATCGTGACCAATCCTGATGCCAAATTCACAGGCTTAAAATCATTGGAAAATATTGCGGTTGGTTCCGGATTTGGATTCCGATATGACTTCAATTTCTTTGTAATCCGATTGGATTTAGGTTTCAAAACTTACAATCCTGCCAATTCGGAAAATGAAAAATGGCTCAAGGAAATGCGCTTTGACAAATCGGTCATAAATATTGGAATTAATTATCCTTTCTAAGATTAGAAATTATTATTTTTGTAAACTTAATTTAAAAAAACACAACAATGTCTCACAATATCAAACCCGGAGTTGCAACTGGAGATGAAGTTCAGGCGATTTTTAATTACGCAAAAGAAAAAGGATTTGCGCTTCCTGCCGTAAACGTAATTGGTTCAAGCACTATTAATGGCGTTCTTGAAACAGCAGCAAAATTAAAAGCACCGGTTATTATTCAGTTTTCAAATGGTGGTGCTGCATATAATGCCGGGAAAGGTCTTTCAAATGAAGGCGAAAAAGCTGCCATTGCCGGTGGAATTGCCGGAGCTAAGCACATTCATACTTTAGCTGAGGCTTATGGTGCGACTGTGATTCTTCACACCGACCACTGTGCTAAAAAATTATTACCTTGGATTGATGGTTTGTTAGATGCTTCGGAAAAACATTTTGCTGAAACCGGAAAACCATTATACTCTTCACACATGCTTGATTTGTCTGAAGAGCCAATGCACGAAAATATCGACATCTGCAAAAAATACCTTGAGCGTATGAGCAAAATGGGAATGACTTTGGAGATTGAGTTAGGAATTACAGGTGGTGAAGAAGATGGTGTTGACAATTCGGGTGTTGATCATTCTGAATTATATTCTACTCCTGAAGATGTAGATTATGCTTACACCGAATTGATGAAAGTAAGTCCGCGTTTTACAATTGCTGCAGCATTCGGAAACGTTCACGGCGTATACAAACCAGGAAATGTAAAACTTACTCCAACAATTCTTCGTGATTCACAAGATTACATTCAGAAAAAACACAACACAGGAAAAAACCCGGTTGATTTTGTTTTCCATGGCGGTTCTGGTTCTACGCCTGAGGAAATAAAAGAAGCGATTAGTTATGGGGTAATCAAAATGAATATTGACACCGACTTACAGTTTGCGTTCACTGAAGGAATTCGTGATTATATGATTAACAATATTGATTATTTAAAAACGCAGATTGGTAATCCAACCGGACCGGACTCTCCAAACAAAAAACACTACGATCCAAGAAAATGGATACGCGAAGGTGAAATAACTTTCAACAAAAGATTAGAGCAGGCTTTCGCCGATTTAAATAACGTAAACACACTTTAAAATTATGAGTTATGAATTATGAGTTATAAGTTGATGCTTTTAACTCATAACTCATAACTTTTAACTCATAACTATAAAATTATGGCTTGGTTTAAAAGAACAGAAAAAGGTATTACTACCGCAACCGAAGATAAAAAAGACGTTCCTAAAGGACTTTGGTATAAATCCCCAACAGGAAAAATTATTGATTCCGATGAGTTAGCCAGAAATCTTTGGGTAAGCCCTGAAGATGATTTTCATGTTAGGATTGGAAGCAAGGAATATTTCGAAATCCTTTTTGACAACAATGAATTCAAAGAACTTGATGCCAAAATGACATCAAAAGACCCTCTGAATTTTGTTGATACCAAAAAATATTCTGACCGTTTGAAAGATGCTATCGAAAAAACTGGATTGAAAGATGCTGTCCGTACCGGAGTTGGAAAATCAAAAGGAAAAGATTTGGTTGTCTGCTGTATGGATTTTGCTTTTATTGGCGGTTCGATGGGAGCTGTAGTTGGTGAAAAAATTGCACGTGGAATTGATTACTCTATAAAACACAAAATCCCGTTTGTCATGATTTCTAAATCGGGTGGTGCTCGTATGATGGAAGCCGCGTACTCGTTGATGCAATTGGCAAAAACTTCCGCAAAATTAGCGCAGTTGGCTGAAGCTAAAATTCCATACATCTCTTTATGTACCGACCCAACAACCGGAGGAACAACAGCTTCTTACGCGATGCTTGGCGACGTAAACATTTCTGAGCCCGGAGCTTTGATTGGTTTTGCCGGACCAAGAGTTGTGCGCGACACAACCGGAAAAGATTTACCAGATGGTTTCCAAACGGCTGAGTTTGTATTAGATCATGGTTTTCTTGATTTTATTGCTCCAAGAAAAGAACTGAAAGACAAGATTAATTTATATCTCGATTTGATCTTAAATCAACCGATTCGATAAATTTTATCTCTATGCAATATTAAAACACAAAGTTTACGCTTTGTGTTTTTTTATTTTAATAGAAAAAGATTCGTGATTATAGCCCCGATAGCAGCCGGCTACCCTGCCTTGCCGGCAGGCAGGCATGTAGCGCGGATAGCGGGAGGATTAGTGTAAAGAAAAATTAATGGCCCGCTCCTATTTTATTACATTCCGCTTCTGATAGCTTCCACAGGATCTAATTGGGAAGCTGATATTGCCGGAAGAATTCCCGAAATCAATCCGATGATTGCGGCTAAACTTGTTCCGAGGACAATGTTGCCCAAACCAAGCACGAATTCAAAATCGAGCACTTTGGTTAAAACCATTGCAATAATCCAGACCAGAAGCAAGCCTACAATTCCGCCAATAACACAAAGGATAATTGCCTCAAACAAAAACTGGAAAAGAATGAATTTATTTTTGGCTCCTAATGATTTTTGAATTCCAATTAAATTGGTTCTTTCTTTCACCGAAACAAACATGATGTTGGCAATTCCAAAACCGCCTACCAACAGCGAAAACAAACTGATAATCCAGCCGCCAACTTTCATATTCCCGATTACGCCGTCAATCATATCGGTGAAGCCGGATAAGACATTGATGAAGAAATTATCAATTTCTCCCTGTTTTACCCCTCTGTAATTGCGCAGTTTCTGTGAAATATCTCCTTTCAAAGCAGCCATATCCGTGCCTTTTTCAGGCTTAATGACAATTACCGGTAAAACGTTCGGATTGTTATCACCATAATAGCTTCGAAGAAAACTCGAAGGGAAAAATGCCGAAGTATCATCGCCGCCGCCGATATCCATTCCGGAGCCTTTCTTTTTGGTTACGCCAATAACCGTAAAACGCTGCCCATACATTCTTACTGTTTTCCCAATCGGGTCTAAATTCTCAAAAAGCTGTTCGGCAATATCGTGTCCCAAAATCACAACCTGTCTTCCGGAATTGGATTCGAGTTCGTTAAAAAACCTTCCTTCTGCAAACTCCATTCTTTGAATGTCTACAAATTCAGCAGTCACCGGAACCATGTTTACATTGGAAACTGT
>DBIH01000006.1 GCA_002296885.1 Flavobacterium sp. UBA807
ATGCTTTAAGTTCTTCGTAAGTTGTAATCTTTGTTCGCACTTTCTCTTTTCCTAAAACGCTTTCAATTTGTTTTGGAATAGGCAGTTGCAATCCTAATAATGGTTCGACAACATCCAGGAATTTAATTGGATGCGCTGTTTCCAGGAATACACCAATTGAATTGGGTTGTTTAGCCATTTCTTTTTTCAATCCCAAATACCCAACAGCACCGTGAGGTTCGGCAATGTATTTTGTTCGGTTGTAAATGTCTTTTATGGCTGCTTCTGTTTCTGCATCAGTGTAGCTATATGATGAAAAATCTTTTTCAAACTCAGCCAAATCATTGTGATATAATTCCTGAATGCGGATAAAATTGCTTGGATTACCAACATCCATTGCATTGGAAATAGTAGCAATTGATGGTTTTGGATCGTAGTTTCCTTTTTTTAGAAATCTTGGAACGGTATCATTGGCATTAGTTGACGCCACAAAATGGGCGATTGGCAGACCTAATCTTTTTGCCATGATTCCGGCACAGATGTTTCCGAAGTTCCCACTAGGACACGAAAGAATAATTGGCTTGTTATATTTCTTCAATTGCTGATAGGCAAAGAAGATATAAAACATCTGCGGAAGCCAGCGTGCAATATTAATTGAGTTTGCAGAAGTCAGGTTTTTGTGTTTCAAGCTATCATCCAGAAAGGCTTTTTTAACCATGTCCTGACAATCGTCAAACACACCTTCAACTTCCAATGCTTTTATGTTTTGACCTAATGTCGTAAGTTGTCTTTCCTGAATGTCGCTCACTTTTCCTGATGGATACAGAATAATGACTTCAACACCTTTTACGCCAAGAAACCCACTGGCAACAGCGCCGCCGGTATCACCTGAAGTTGCAACCAATACAGTATTTTTGATGTCTTTATTTCTGTTGAAATAACCCAAACATCGTGACATGAATCGCCCTCCAACATCCTTGAAGGCCATGGTCGGTCCGTGGAAAAGCTCTAATGAAAATACATTGTCTTCAACAGGGATACAAGGAAAATCAAAACATAAAGTTTCAGCGATGATTCTTTTAAGTTCTGTTTCAGGAATTTCATCACCAACAAATTGTTTAATTGCTTCATAAGCAATTTCCTCATGCGAGAGATTTTCAATAGTAGCAAAGAAAGAATCGGATAGAGGCGTAATGCTTTCGGGGAAATACAATCCGCGGTCAGGGGCAAGACCAGCAACAACAGCTTCCTGAAAACTAACTTTGTGTGATTTATTATTTAAACTGTAGAATTTCATAATTCGTAATTTCTAATTCGTAATTATCTTAGTTCCTTCGTCATTCACTTTTGAAATATGAATATCAAATGGAATTCCAATATCTGCGTAAGCATTACTCATACTCTTAGCAACTGTATTGGCAATTGCTTCTCCTTTGCACAATGCAAAAATGGACGGCCCAGCTCCTGATATTCCGGCTCCTAAAGCGCCATTTTGCAAAGCAGCATTTTTGACAATATCAAAGTTTGGAATCAGATGTTTTCTGGCAGGTTCTACAATGACATCAGTTAATGAACGACCAATGAGTTCATAATCTTTTGTATATAAACCTGATATCAGTCCGCCGAGATTTCCCCATTGAGTAATCGCATCTTTCAAAGAAACTTCAGGCTTTAGGACAGCCCGCGAATCCGATGTTTTTACTTCAATATGTGGATGTAAGACGACCGCATAAATTTCGTCGGGACTTTTAATCTTAATAACATCCAAAGGATTGTATCCGCGAACCAATGTGAAACCACCCAAAATACATGGAGCAACATTATCGGCATGTTCGCTCCCGCTGGCAACCACTTCACCTTTCATGGCAAAATAAACCAGTTCGTGTTTGGTAAACGGCCTGCCCAAAAGTTCATTGATACCAAAAACAGCCCCAGCTGCACTTGCTGACGAGCTTCCAATTCCGCTTCCTGCTTTTATTTTTTTGTGGATTTCGATTTCAATTCCAAAGTCACATTGCGCAGCATTCAACAGAGCTAATCCGGCAACTCCGGCAACGTTCTTTTCTGCTTCTAATGGTAAATCTGCTCCGGTAATTTTGGTGATTCTGATTCCTTTTTCGGGAACTTTTCGAAAAACCATTTCGTCTCCAACACCATCAAGACATAAACCCATGACGTCAAACCCGCAATTGAGATTGGCGATAGTAGCAGGGCAGAATATTTTGATTTCGTTCATTTTTTAAGTTTCAAAGTGGCAAAGTTTCAAAGTAACAAAGTTTTTTGATTGAGTTGACTTTGCAACTCTGCAACTTTGTGACTTTGTAGTTTTTACACGTTTCCAATTCTTATTACATCTGCAAAAATACCTGATGCTGTTACTGCTGCTCCGGCACCGGCACCTTTGATGATTAATGGTTGATCGACATAACGATCGGTGTAGAATTCGACGATATTGTCTTTTCCTTCCAAATTATAGAATGGGCTCTCTTTTGGTATGAATTGCAAACCAACAGATGCTTTTCCGTTGTCAAATTTGGCTACGAATTTAATACGACTGTCTTTTTCTTTGGCTTCAGCTAAAAGCTTATTGAAATGTGAATCGTGCTTGATTAATGATTTGAAGAAATCGTCATTGTTGGTTGTTTCCATACATTCTTTTGGTAGGAAACAATTGTTTTCAATTTCTTCGATATCCATTTTATAACCGCTTTCGCGGATAAGAATTAGTATCTTTCTGGCAACGTCTACACCACTCAAATCAATTTTTGGATCTGGTTCTGTAAATCCTTGTACACCAGCTTCTTTTACAACATCATGAAAATTATAAGTTTCACTAAAGTTATTGAAAATAAAGTTCAAACTTCCTGATAAAACCGCCTGGATTTTATTCACTTTATCGCCTGAAGCAATCAGGTGTTTCAGCGTGTCGATGATTGGTAATCCTGCTCCAACATTCGTTTCAAACAAAAACGGAGAATTGTATTTTCTCGAAAGATTTTTAAGGTTTTTGTAATTGTCATACTCAGATGAACAGGCGATTTTATTACACGTTACAACTGCAATGTTTTCACTTAAGAATTTATCATAAATATTGGCGATGTCATAATTTGCAGTAATATCAACAAAGATACTGTTACGCAAGTTGAGTTCTTTTACTTTGTCAATAAAGCTCTTTACATTGGCTTTCTCTCCATTAGCAAGAGCAGTTTTCCAATCCTTTAAATCAATTCCGTCTTCATCAAAAACCATAGTTCTTGAGTTTGCCATGGCAATCACGCGGAGATTTATTTTGAGGTTTTCTTTTAGGAATTTTTTTTGCTGCGCTATTTGGTCAATAAATTTTTCGCCCACATTTCCAACACCCATCACAAAAAGATTCAACTGCTTGGTATTGTCTTCAAAGAAACGTTCGTGCAATGTGTTCAATGCTTTCTTAACGTCTTTTTCATTAATAACAACTGAAATGTTTCTTTCAGAAGCACCTTGGGCAATCGCACGGATGTTCACATTATTCTTTCCAAGTGTGCTAAACATTTTTCCGCTGATTCCCTGATGGTTTTTCATGCTTTCACCAACAAGGGCAACGATGCACAAATCTTTTTCAACAATTGTTGGGTCAACTCTGTTCTGAGTAATTTCTATTTCAAAGGTTTTATCGATTGCGGTTTTAGCTCTGTCGGCATCAGCATTAAGTATACCAATACAAATTGAGTGTTCAGAAGAAGCCTGAGTTATAAAAATTACGTTGATACCTTCCTGTGAAAGCACTTCAAACAAACGTTTGGAAGAACCCGCTACACCAATCATTCCGGAACCTTCAAGCGTAAGCAGGGCAATTTTGTCAATATGTGAAATCCCTTTTATAGGGTTGCTTGAGGCATTTGGATTATCAGAAATCAGTGTTCCGTAAACCTCAGGCTCAAACGTATTTTTGATGAAAATCGGAATGTTGTCTTTTAAAACCGGCTGAATTGTTGGCGGATAGAGTACTTTGGCACCAAAATGCGAAAGTTCCATTGCTTCTTGATAAGATATGGTTTCAATTGGCTGAGCCTGTTTTACAATCTTCGGATTCGCAGTAAACATTCCGTTTACGTCGGTCCATATTTCAAGAACATCAGCTTTTACGGCTGCTGCCAAAATTGCCGCAGTATAATCGGATCCGCCGCGTCCAAGCGTTGTCGTGTTTCCGTCAGCAGAAGAAGCTATGAATCCGGGAAATAAAACAACCTGATTAGTGTTTGATTTGAAAAAATCAGCAATCAGTTTATTAGTTACGGCAAAATCTACACTTGCTTTCCCAAAGTTTGAATTGGTTATAATAACTTCACGGCTGTCTTTAAATGAAGAATTACTTACTTTTTGTTTCAGCGCAACCGCAATAATCTGGGAAGATAACAATTCACCAAAACCGGCGACGATATCAGCCGTTCTGCTTGATAATTCGCCTAAAAGATAACAACCATCCAACAAAGTTTTTAAGAGGTTGATTTCACCATTTATGGTATTGATGATTTCACTTTGCTCGCTTAGCGGAATTAACTCATCAATAGCGTCTTTGTGTTTTTTATCAATATCGCTGATTATTTCTTTATAGGTTTTGTCTTTTGCCGAAGCTGTTTTTCCGGCAAGAATCAATAAATCGGTCACGCCGCTAAAGGCAGAAACCACTACCGCTAACTTATCTTCTTTACTTTTTTTGGTTACAATTTCAATTGTTTTTGAAATATTTTCAGCATTGGCAACCGAAGTTCCGCCAAATTTTAATACTATCATGATTGAATTATGAGTTGTGAATTATGAATTATGAGTTGATTTGCTTTCTTTCGAAAGTCCATAAATAAGGATTATATGAAATGATTATACCCCAAACGGGGTTGTAGTTGTTGTGGTAGCAACTGTCGTTACAGCTGTTGTAGCTGTAGCAGTAAAAGATTTTATGTTGTTATTATTCCACATGATATTTTCAAAAATACTATTTTTTGATTACTAAAAAAGTTTTATGAGAATTTTTATCAAAATCGTATTTTAAGCTGAATGAGAAAAGCATATTACCATTTTTTCTAACAGATATCCAGTTTCATTACCAAATCTTCAATAAAATTGTAGTGACAAAACTTGTTTTTTAGCGTTTGTTTATGGAATTTTGAGCACAATTTTCAAGCAAAAAATGGAAAATACACATTACATCAGCACAGAAGTATTGAGTTTAGAGCAATTACAGGAAATCATCTCTCAAAATAAACTGCTTTCACTTTCTGAAGAAGCCAAAGTCAACATCCAGAAATGCCGTGATTATCTTGATAAGAAAATGGCAACTAATGATAAACCGATTTATGGTATTAATACTGGTTTTGGTTCGTTATGTAATGTAAAAATTTCCAATGAAAATCTTTCCAAACTTCAGGAAAATCTGGTAAAGTCGCATGCCTGCGGAACCGGAGATGAAGTGCCGGCTGAAATCGTAAAGATTATGCTGTTACTTAAAATTCAGTCACTGAGTTATGGACATTCAGGTGTGCAGTTAGTTACCGTTGAACGTTTGATAGATTTCTACAACAATGATATATTTCCAGTAATTTATACGCAGGGCTCGCTTGGAGCAAGTGGCGATTTGGCACCTTTAGCGCATTTATCATTGCCATTATTGGGCGAAGGTGAAGTATATCATGATGGTTTTCGTCAGCCCGCCAAAAAAGTTTTAGATAAAATGAGTTGGGAGCCAATCGTATTGCAGTCAAAAGAAGGCTTAGCATTGCTGAATGGAACACAGTTTATGAGTTCATACGGTTGTTATATTTTGATGAAAGCTGCCAAGTATTCTTATTTTGCTGATGTAATCGGAGCAATTTCATTGGAAGGATTTGATGGAAGGATTGAACCTTTTAACGAATTGATTCATATGGTTCGTCCACACAAAGGACAGATTATGACGGCAAGAAGAATGAATGAACTTTTAGAAGGGAGCCAAATCATTGCTCAACACAAAGAACATGTTCAGGATCCTTATGCGTTTCGTTGTATGCCTCAAGTACATGGTGCTTCGAAAGATACGATTGATTATGTAAAAAAAGTTTTTAAAACAGAAATCAATTCGGTTACTGATAATCCGAATATTTTTATTGAAGATGATATGATTGTTTCGGGTGGCAATTTCCATGGACAACCTTTGGCATTAACATTAGATTTTCTTGCAATCGCATTAGCCGAATTGGGAAGCATTTCCGAAAGAAGAACCTATCAGTTGATTTCAGGATTAAGAGGTTTGCCAGCATTTCTTGTTGACAATCCGGGACTGAATTCAGGATTTATGATTCCGCAATACACAGCAGCAAGTATCGTCAGCCAAAACAAACAATTGGCGACTCCGGCAAGCATTGACAGCATTGTTTCTAGTAACGGACAGGAAGATCATGTTTCGATGGGGGCAAATGCCGCGACAAAATGCTTAAAAATTATGGAGAATCTGGAAAGAATTCTGGCAATAGAGCTGATGAATGCTTCGCAGGCAATCCATTTTAGAGAACCTTTAAAGTCGAGCGAATTTATTCAAACATTCTTAAAATCCTATAGAGAGGAAGTACCGTTGGTAAAAAATGATAGGATTCTTCATTATGATATAGAAAACTCGGTAGCTTTTTTGAATAGCTTTATGGTGGAACTGGAAGATTAAATCTGCAGCATAAAACTCAGTAATCCCAAAATAGCAGGGACAGCCTGTACAAAAAATATTCTTTTAGACGCAGACATTGCGCCATAAATCCCGGCAACCAAAACACAGGTAAGGAAAAAGATGGCGACATATTTACTCCACTCAATGTTGGTAATACAGAGTGACCAAATCAATCCGGCAGCAAGAAAGCCATTGTATAATCCCTGATTGGCTGCCATGACTTTTGTTTTTTCAAACTGGTCTTCGGAAATGGTTTTAAAAACCTTTCTGGCGCGTGTGGTCCAGGCAAACATTTCAAGCCAAAGAATGTAAATGTGTAGCAAGGCAATAAATCCGACGATGAGTTGCGATAGAATATTCATAGCTGTTATTTTTCGTTAAAAATCCTTTCAATTCGCTTATCCGGCACCAACCACATCAAAGCAACAAAAATGTAGATTCCACCTGAAATTGCTGGATAAAAGTTAGCCAAAGCAATGGCGACAGCATATAAAATTACCGATGCTTTTTCCTTTAATCCGTTGCCGATTGCTTTTGATAGAACCGAATCTTTTCCATGTATCTTGATGATTTGGATTTGAAGTATGAAATAGGCGAAACCATTCATAAACAATATAATTCCGTATAACATCATTGGGAATTCTGAAAAGTGATTTTCGCCAATCCAGGCTGTTGCAAAAGGTATCAGTGACAACCAGAACAGTAAATGCAAATTTGCCCAGAGGATTTTTCCGTTAACCTGTTTTACCGTATGCATCATGTGGTGGTGATTGTTCCAGTAAATACCAACGTAAATGAAACTCAAAACATAGCTTAAAAATTTAGGAAGTAAGGGAGTCAAAGCTTCACATGTTCCATTTTCCGGAAGTTTGAATTCCAATACCATGATAGTAATGATAATTGCTAAAACTCCGTCACTAAAGGCTTCCAGTCTTGTTTTATTCATAAATCTAATTGTTTATTGCTCCTAATGTTTTATGGATTCTTCTTTTGTGTTTGGTTTGTCTTAGTGCTCTTTCTCCTGAAATTACACTAATGTTTCCGTCAATTTCCATCATGGCTAGCTTTACATCTTTAAAATGCTCAACACCATGTTCGCGAATTACTTCTTCCAGTTCCTGAGAAGTGATTTCCAGTTTAGCCAAAGCTTTGAAATCAATATGACCGTCATGGATTAATATTTCGGGCTTATCCTGAACTAAATTGGTTATGGTTTTTGAATTGTACATTATTTTTTTCAGAATAAAATTCAAAACAAATAAAACCAAAGCGGCTACCAATCCACCTTCGAGTGAAGAATTGCTTCCAACCATAGCATTCTGCACCGAGTTACTAATGAGTAAAATCAGAATGATATCGGCGGTATTGAGCTGTGACAATTCTTTTTTGCCAAAAATGCGGATGGCAATCAGCATAAAAATATAGACTGCAACGCTGCGAAGAATGATATCAAGAAATGGATTCATAAGTTTAATAAAAAAGCCACGATTTTATTCGTGGCTTTAAGTTAATTATTTATGTTTTAGCTTGTAGGCTTTTTAGCTTTTTTAATGGTAACTGTCAACTCTTGTGTTGTCTCGTCTAAATCCATAAAAATCTCATCACCTGAAGCTATTTTAGAAGTAATGATTTCTTCAGCTAAAGCATCTTCAACATATTTTTGAATGGCTCTTTTTAAAGGACGCGCACCAAATTGCTTGTCGAAACCTTTTTCAGCAATAAATGCTTTTGCAGCATCAGAAAGTTTAAGGTTATAGCCTAATTCTGCAATTCTGCCGTATAGTTTTTTCAGTTCGATTTCGATAATCAAGTCGATGTCGTGTTTTTCCAACGGATTGAAAACAATTACATCGTCAATTCTGTTAAGGAATTCAGGAGCGAAGGTTTTCTTCAATGCATTTTCGATTACACTTTTCGAATTGTCATCGGCTGCTGCAATTTTGGCTGCAGTTCCGAAACCAACGCCTTGCCCGAAGTCTTTCAACTGACGTGCTCCAACGTTAGAGGTCATAATAATGATGGTATTCTTGAAATCGATTTTACGACCTAAACTATCAGTCAGATAACCATCGTCTAAAACCTGTAGCATCATATTAAATACATCAGGATGCGCTTTTTCAATCTCATCTAAAAGAACCACACAATATGGTTTTCTTCTGACTTTCTCGGTCAATTGTCCGCCTTCTTCATAACCAACATATCCGGGAGGAGCTCCAATCAATCTAGAGATGGCGAATTTCTCCATATATTCACTCATGTCAATACGAACCAATGCATCTTCAGAATCGAAAAGCTCTTTAGCTAAAACTTTGGCTAATTGTGTTTTACCAACTCCAGTTTGTCCGAGGAAAATAAAGGAGCCAATTGGTCGGTTCGGATCTTTCAATCCAGCACGGTTTCTTTGGATAGAACGTGCTATTTTAAGTACTGCTTCGTCCTGACCAATTACTTTTCCTTTGATTAATTCCGGTAAATGGGCCAGTTTATTGCTTTCGGTTTGTGCGATACGATTAACTGGAATTCCGGTCATCATCGAAACTACATCGGCTACATTATCTTCGGTTACACGAATACGGTTGCTTTTAGAATCTTCTTCCCATTGCTCTTGTGCAATTGCTAAATCTTTTTCAAGACGTTTTTCATCATCTCGAAGTTTGGCAGCCTCTTCATATTTCTGTTTTTTGACTACAGAATTTTTTAATTCCCGCACTTCATCCAACTGGCGTTCTAAATCAAGGATTTGTTTTGGAACATCAATATTGGTAATGTGAACTCTCGATCCAGCTTCATCCAAAGCATCAATGGCTTTGTCAGGAAGGAAACGTTCCGACATGTATCTGTTAGTCAATTTCACACAAGCTTCGATAGCTTCGTCAGTATAAATTACATTATGATGATCTTCATATTTGTTTTTGATGTTATTCAATATCATAATCGTTTCTTCTACAGAAGTAGGTTCTACAATCACTTTTTGGAAACGTCTTTCCAAAGCACCATCTTTTTCGATATATTGTCTGTACTCGTCAAGTGTCGTGGCACCAATACATTGTATTTCACCACGTGCTAAAGCGGGTTTAAACATATTAGAAGCGTCAAGCGAACCTGTTGCGCCACCGGCACCAACAATAGTATGAATTTCATCAATGAAAAGAATGATGTCATCATTTTTTTCCAATTCATTCATTACCGCTTTCATTCTTTCTTCAAACTGACCACGATATTTTGTTCCTGCAACTAAAGAAGCTAAATCCAATGTTACTACTCTTTTGTTGAATAAAATTCGAGAAACTTTCTTTTGAATGATACGCAGCGCTAAACCTTCGGCGATGGCTGATTTACCAACACCTGGTTCACCAATCAATAACGGATTGTTTTTCTTTCTACGACTCAAAATCTGAGAAACCCTTTCGATTTCTTTTTCACGACCCACAACCGGATCGAGTTTTCCTTCTTCGGCCAATTCAGTTAAATCACGACCAAAATTATCCAGAACAGGCGTTTTAGATTTTTTATTGGTCTTATTCGCCGGATTGTTGAAATTGCCTTCCTTTAAACTGTCATCTTGTCCTGAGTCTTCATTATAAGATTCGTTTGTTGGCAAATTATCATTAAAATCTTCTTCGTTTGGTGTCATATTTAAATACTGTTCTTTAACTACATTATAGTCGATTTTCAGACGATGCAGTAGTTTGGTTGTTGGATCATTCTCATTTCTTAGAATGCACAATAATAAATGTGCCGTACTGATAGACGAACTTTGAAAAACTTTCGCCTCCAAAAAGGTAGTTTTCAAAGCGCGTTCCGCTTGACGAGTCAAGTGTAGGTTCTTTTTTTCGTTGCTCATGTCAACGTTAGGATTTGCAGGGCTTAATATTTCAACTTTCTTTCTTAGATGTTCCAAATCAATTGAAAGATTATTGAGAATAGTTATTGCTTTACCATTTCCATCTCTTAAAATCCCGAGCATTAAATGCTCGGTCCCAATAAAGTCGTGCCCCAATCGCAAAGCTTCCTCTTTACTATAGGTTATCACGTCTTTAACTCTTGGTGAAAAATTATCATCCATAAATATATAATTGGTAACGTAAATTTAGTTATTCAGAATGATTCTAACAAAAACCATTCCGACTAAATGTACTGTCAGCTAATTGACAAAAAAAAAGCCAATAATAAAAGTAGGTAAGAGACTAACTTATTAACTAAAAATCGCCCCTATTTTGTTAATAAATCATTGAAATTTATGATTGGAAAATGCTTCTGATTTTTTTTAATTGCCCTATATTAGCACGTTTCGAATTTAAAGTAATTTTTATTAAATAATTTATAAAATATGTCTGACGGAGAAAGGTTAATTCCGATTAACATCGAAGATGAAATGAAATCAGCATACATCGATTATTCGATGTCTGTAATTGTCTCAAGAGCATTGCCTGACGTGCGCGACGGTTTAAAACCGGTACACCGACGAGTGTTATACGGAATGTATGATTTAGGAGTTTTTTCAAATAGAGCCCACAAAAAATCCGCAAGAATTGTTGGGGAAGTCTTAGGAAAGTATCATCCACACGGAGATACTTCGGTTTATGATGCGATGGTGCGTATGGCTCAGGAATGGAGTTTACGTTATCTGTTGGTTGACGGTCAGGGTAATTTTGGTTCTATTGATGGTGATAGCCCTGCTGCGATGCGTTATACCGAAGCCCGAATGAAAAAAATGTCGGAAGACATTATGGCAGATATCGACAAAGAAACAGTTGATTTCCAATTAAATTTTGACGATACGTTGCAGGAACCGACAGTAATGCCAACGCGGGTTCCTAACTTGCTTATAAATGGAGCTTCCGGAATTGCAGTAGGTATGGCCACAAATATGGCACCTCACAACTTAACAGAAGTCATTGACGGAACATTAGCATATATTGATAACAACGATATTGAAATTGACGAATTAATCTCGCATATTAAAGCTCCGGATTTTCCAACTGGAGGAACTATATATGGTATGGAAGGGGTGCGCGAAGCTTTCAAAACAGGAAGAGGAAGAATCGTTATCCGTGCTAAGGTAAATTTTGAAGAAGCAAACGGAAAAGAATGCATCGTAGTTTCTGAAATTCCATATCAGGTTAACAAGGCAGAAATGATCAAGAAAACTGCCGATTTGATTAACGAAAAGAAAATCGAAGGTATTTCAAACATCCGCGATGAATCGGACAGAACCGGAATGCGGATTGTTTATGAGTTAAGACGTGATGCTGTTCCAAATGTGGTTTTGAATACACTTTTCAAATTCACACAATTGCAATCTTCTTTTAGTGTAAACAACATTGCATTGGTAAACGGAAGACCACAAATGCTGAATCTTAAAGATTTGATTCATTATTTCGTAGAACACCGCCATGAAGTTGTAGTAAGAAGAACGCAGTTCGAATTGCGCAAAGCAGAAGAAAGAGCACATATCTTGGAAGGTTTGATTATTGCTTCGGATAATATTGATGAAGTAATTGCATTAATCCGAGCTTCGAAAGACGGTGATGAGGCAAGAGCTAAATTAATCGAAAGATTCAATTTGTCAGATATCCAAGCTCGTGCCATTGTTGAAATGCGTCTGCGTCAGTTAACAGGTCTTGAGCAAGACAAGTTAAGAGCTGAATATGAGGAAATCATGAAATTAATCCAACGCTTAAAAGATTTGTTAGCAAACAAAGATTTAAGAATGGAATTGATTAAAGAAGAATTGATTGAAATCAAAGAAAAATATGGCGACGAGCGTCGCTCAAATATCGAATATTCCGGCGGTGACGTAAGTATAGAAGATTTAATTGCCGATGAAAATGTGGTGATTACGATTTCGCATGCAGGTTATATCAAACGTACCAATTTATCGGAATACAAAACCCAAAATAGAGGTGGAGTTGGACAAAAAAGTGCCGGAACTAGAGACCAGGATTTCTTGGAGCACATGTATGTCGCAACAAATCATCAATACATGATGTTTTTTACACAAAAAGGAAAATGTTTCTGGATGCGTGTTTACGAAATTCCGGAAGGAAGCAAAACCGCCAAAGGTAGAGCGCTTCAAAACCTTATTAATATCGAATCTGATGATAAAGTAAAAGCATTTATCTGTACCCAAGATTTAAAAGATAAAGATTATACAACTACTCATAATTTGGTAATGGCAACCAAAAAAGGCCAGATTAAGAAAACGTCTTTGGATAAGTATTCTAAACCAAGAGCTAATGGAGTAGCTGCTATCACTATCCGTGAGGACGATGAATTAATTGGAGCACAATTAACCAACGGTCAGAGCCAGATTATTATGGCTGTTAAATCAGGGAAACTGGTTCGTTTTGAAGAAAGTAAAACCCGCCCAATGGGAAGAACCGCTTCAGGAGTGCGTGGAATCAGCTTAAAAGATGAGACCGATGAAGTAATTGGCATGATTACTGTAAACGACATGGAGAGTGAAATTCTTGTAGTTGCTGAAAACGGCTACGGAAAACGTTCTGCACTTGAAGATTACAGAATTACAAACCGCGGTGGAAAAGGAGTTAAAACGCTGAACATCACTGAGAAGACAGGTAAGCTGATTTCGATTGATTCGGTTACTGACAATGATGATTTGATGATTATCAATAAATCAGGATTGACTATCAGAATGGCAGTTGAAGATTTACGTGTAATGGGTAGAGCAACGCAAGGAGTGAAGCTTATCAATATCAAAGGAAATGATTCGATTGCTGCAGTTACTAAGGTAATGAAAGACGAAGAAGAACAAGAGCTTGACGAAGAAGGAAATGTAATTGAAGTGGAAGCTATTGAAAGGGTAAAACCGGTAATGGAAGTTCTTGAAGATGACGGTTCGGCAATTGATGATGATGAAGAGGACGACGATGATATCGTAGAAGACGATGATGTTGAAGATGATTCTGATGACGATGAATAAAAATTCCAAATCACCAATTAGTTTTAATTGGTGATTTTATTTAAATAAAAATTAAAAAAACTAAAATGAGAATAAAACAAATTGTATTAGCTTCGGCTGTATTAGTTTCGGTTTCGGCATTCGCCCAGAAAGACGAATTGAAAGTGTTAAAGAAAATTTATGCGAAAGATATTCCAACCACAAATGATATGGTTGAATATAAAGCAAATGTTGCAAAACTAAGCACACTTGCAACGGAAGAAGGAGATAAGATTTATGCTAACTTCTATAAAGCAATGTTGCCTGTCCTTGAAGTTAATTCTTTTGGAGCTACTGTAACTCCTGATCAAATTGCCAATACTTATAATTTAAAAGCAATTACCGACTTAGCAGCTGCTTTGAACGCTACTTTAGATTATGAGAAAAAGACTGGCAAAAAACTTTATACAGATGATATTAATGAAACTATCAATACGACGAAGCCTACTCTTGTAAACATTGCGGTAGGGCTAGGAGACAATAAAAAATTCAAAGAAGCTTCAGATGTATTGTATGCTGTTTATCTTTTAGATAAAAAAGATACTGACAAATTGTTTTATGCAGCAAGTTACTCCGTAAATGGTTTAGACTATGATAAAGCTTTAGATTATTACAATCAGTTGAAAGCATTAAATTATTCAGGAGAAGGTACAGTTTATTGGGCAACTAACAAGACTTCAAAAAAAGAAGAAACCTTTGCAAGTAAAGAAGAAAGGGCTCTTTTTATCAAAACAGGAACTCGCGAGAAGCCAAGAGATGAAAAAATAGAATCGAAAAAAGGTGAAATCTATAAAAATATTGCCTTAATATTAGTTGAAAAAGGTAAAATTGATGATGCAAAAGCTGCTATTGCTGAAGCAAAAAAAGAAAATCCGAATGACAGTTCACTAATCTTGACAGAAGCTGATTTGTATTTAAAAATAAATGATACTGCAACTTATGCTAAGTTGGTTAATGAAGCAATAGCTAAAGACCCTAACAATCCTGATTTATATTATAATTTAGGAGTAGTTAATGGTAATCTTAATAAACTTGACGAAGCTGAGAAATATTATAAAAAGGCATTAGAAATCGATCCAAATTATTTCAATGCCAATTTAAACTTGGCGGAATTGAAATTAAGAGCTGATGAAAAATTTGTGAATGAAATGAATAAGCTTGGAACTTCTGAAAAAGATAACAAGCGATATGAAGTAATAAAAGCTGAAAGAGAAAAGAATTTCAAAGCGGCTTTACCTTACCTGGAAAAAGCTGTTGAACTTAAAGGTGATAATGAATCTGCAAAGAAAACCTTATTAAGCGTTTATAATGCACTTGAAATGACCGATAAATACAAAGCCTTAAAAGCTAAAATGTAATTATCCAAACTAAATGCAAACAAAAAAGTCCCGATTTAATCGGGACTTTTTATTTCCTAAACTAACCAAAATTATATTTAAAAAAAATAATTATGCAACACCGTTTTCCTGAGTAGAAACTTTTTTCAGGAAAGATCTGATTAATACACTGTTTGTTTTGATACCAGAGTTAATCAATTGTTTTTTGCTGAATGTTCCGTTTGATGTATTGTTTGAAGTTTTTTTAGAACCCATGAACCAAACTGCGAAATCCATTGAAGCTGCAACACTGCTATCAGTAGTGATAATCATTTTCGCCTCTTTAGAAACTGAAACCTGAGTTGAAGTAGTTGCAACAACACTTGCAGTAGTTGTTTGAGCAAATGCTCCAGTTGAAGATAATACTAATAATACGAATGCAACAAATAATTTGATGTTTGTTTGAGTTCTATTGTTATTAGCTGTTTTCATAATCGATTTGGTTTCGTTGTTATTTCTGATTCAAAACTACTGCAACACTTCTCAGACAGAAAATATTTTCGATAACTAACCGTAAAAGTCGTTTAATCGACAAATTCAATGAATTCGGGGGTTTTCAGCGTTTTTTTTGTGCATTTCGTCTATAAAATGTTAAAAAAACGTGTATTTCATCGATGAAAAACCAATATTTTCTATGAACTGCAACATCCAAATGATTATCATAACCACAAATCGAGGAATACTGATAAAATCTTAGTAAATTAGCATCATAATCTAATCTTCGCATTCAAAATGAAAGTTGATCACAAAGGCCACATTACAACTATTAGGAATACTCAATGCAATACAGCAGAGTTTTATCAAAAATTAAGTAAGGAGTATAATAGTTATAAATCTCAAAACCTGATAATCGATTTGTCGCATGATAAAGCAATTACAATGGCAGATGTCAAATTGTTTCTTGATATGACGAAGACACACAAAAAAGAAAAAAAATCACTTGTTCTTGTTGCAGATAATATTGATTTTAACAGTGTCCCTGCAAAACTTATCGTAGTTCCAACAATTCTTGAAGCTCATGACATTATTGAAATGGAAGAAATTGAACGCGATTTAGGATTTTAGTTTTAAAACTTTCAACACATCAAATGAAATTAACCATTCTTGGCTGTTATGCCGCAACTCCACGTACCATAACGAATCCAACTTCGCAGGTATTGGAAATTAATAACAGGATGTTCCTGATTGATTGTGGCGAAGGAACTCAGGTACAGTTGCGAAAAAACAAACTCAAATTTTCCAAAATCAACCACATATTTATTTCGCATTTGCATGGCGACCATTTTTATGGATTGGTAGGTTTGATTTCTACTTTTATGTTGCTCAACCGGCAAACTGATTTGCATGTATATGGCCCGAAAGGCATAAAAGAGATTGTATTGCTTCAGCTACGTTATTCAAATTCGTTTACAGGTTACAATCTTTATTTTCACGAATTGACTTCTAAGGAAACTGAAATTGTCTATGAAGATGAAAAAGTAGTGGTTAAAACAATTCCTCTAAAACACCGCATTTATACAAATGGATTTCTCTTTGAAGAAAAACCAAAAGAACGCAAACTGAACTTAGAAGCAGTTGAAAAATATAAAATAGATGTAGCATATTATCAAAAGATTAAATATGGTGGCGATATTAAGCTGGATGATGAAAGCATTATTCCCAATGCTGATTTGACTTTTGATCCTGAACCTGCCAAAAGCTATGCCTTTTGCAGTGATACTATGTACGATGAATCGATAATTCCGATTATTCAAAATTGCGATGTTCTCTATCATGAAACAACGTTTCTTGAATCGGAAGCGGATAAAGCAGAGAGCACTATGCACAGTACTGCCAAACAGGCAGCCTTGATTGCAGATAAAGCTAATGTAAAGCAATTGATTTTGGGACATTACAGCACGCGTTATTCAAATCTTGAATTGTTCCGTCAGGAAGCCGAATCACTATTTCCGAATGTACTTTTGGCCGATGATGGTAAAGTTTTTGAATTTGAATAAAAATATTAATGGTAATTTCGCAATATAAAATACAAAAGATGGAAGACTTAAGCAATTACAGAAAGTCCTACGAGAAAAGCCAGCTTCTGGAAAACGCTATTCCGGATGACCCAATTAATTTATTCCACAAATGGTTTCATGAGACCAAAGAGTTTGGTGGAGTAGATGAAGTCAATGCTATGACCTTAGCTACAATTGGTTTGGACGGTTTTCCGAAATCGAGAGTTGTCCTACTCAAAAAATATAACGAAGAAGGTTTTATATTTTATACCAATTATAATTCAGAAAAAGGAAAAGCAATCCTTAACAATCCTAACGTTTGTCTTTCTTTCTTTTGGCACAGCATGGAAAGACAGGTTATTATAAAAGGAATAGCTGAGAAAACCCCGCAATATGTTTCAGATAATTATTTCGAATCAAGACCTGATGGAAGTAAGCTTGGCGCGATAATTTCTGCACAAAGCGAAGTGATACCATCAAGAGAATTTTTAGATGATAAACTAAAAGAACTCGAAATCAAGTATAATGGTAAAGCAATTCCGCGCCCTGATTATTGGGGTGGTTTTTTAATAAGGCCAATAGAAGTTGAGTTTTGGCAGGGAAGAGCAAACCGTTTGCATGACAGAATTCGATATCAGCTTCAGGATAGTTTCGATTGGAAAATTGATCGCCTTTCACCATAAATTATATAAACAAATCCGGAAATCATATAAACCACTCATCGAGTGGTTTTTTAGTTTTACAACCGAGAATCAAGCTATCGACGAAATACATTTAAGTAGGAAATATTCCTATAATAATATTTAAATTATGCATTTCATCGATTTTATTTTGCATTTAAACGGTATTTGATGTAAACTTGTCCAACCAAATCAAACAAACGTTCTGTCATTATTAATCTCAATAAAGTGTTTGCCCCACATCTACTTTATTAAAAACTTAACCTACTACTATGAAAGCAAAAATGTTTAGAGCATTATTGCCGTTAGCAATTGTGTTCACTATGGTATCCTGTTCTTCTGACTCTTCAGAAGGTTCTTCAACAGACAACAAAGTTGTTACTGTTTACAACTACAACCAAACCGAATTACAGCTAATTACCCTTATCAACAATCACCGTGCAAGCATCGGATTGAAAACCCTTGAAGTGGTAAATCACATTTCTTACAAATCGGAAGAACACAATCTTTACATGATTGAGAACAAAGTGGTAAACCACGATTACTTTCAGCAAAGAGCCGATAATCTTAAACAAGTATTAGGTGCAGAAAGAGTAGGTGAGAATATCGCTTACAACTACCTCACTGCAGAAAGTGCTTTCAATGCATGGATGAACAGCCCTGAACATAGAGCCAACATGGAAGGCGACTATACACACTTCGGAATTTCAGTTACTACTGATCCTGACACAGGAAAAAAATATTACACTAATTTGTTTATGAAGAAAAAAGGTTCATAAACTTAGTAAACAATAAAATAGTTTGATTATTGTTTTGTTTGATTTTGACAGATCGAAAAAACCCACTCTCTAAAAGTGGGTTTTATTATTTAAATCCTAATCGGGCTTTTAACTTTAGGAATAATAATGCTATTGAATAGGCATCATCCGAAGTTGAATTTCTTTCACTTTCCGGGAGTTTGTAATGCTTTACCAAATCATCTAACGAAAAAGATTTGTTGGAAATATCCATCAGTTTTTGATGCATGATTTCAACATCCAAAGCTTCATTTTTTAACCTTCCACATTCCATTTTTTCCAAAACTTCATTAATCATTTCAATATCAAAATGAATTCGATGCCCGACTAATACAGCATTTCCAATATATTCAATAAGCGATTGAATAGCCTGTGGTTCCGCTAATTTTGGTAATTTACTTTCAATCAAAAATTCATTGGATAAACCATTGTCATGAAGATATTTGTATTGTAGGATAACCACTTCAAAATTATCACCAATACGAATAGCATCATTTACAACGGCAACAGCTCCAAATGATAATATCACATCTCTTTTAGGACTCAGGCCTGTAGTTTCCGTGCTTAAGACGACATATCTATTCGATTTGGTTTCAAATTTTGCCAAATATTGTTTCCAGAATTCCGGATATTTACTCGAACCCTTAAGCCAATCTAACATATTAAGAGAATTGGGTTAATTGAAACTTATCTTTAATCAAATCTTCAAGTTCCTTCATTGGTTCCATAGCATTTTTCAGCCTCTCCCTGTCAACTTTAGACATTTCTTCAATATTGATAAAATCGCCGGAGGTGTCATTTTTTAAACCTTCAAGTGTTCTGAATTTAGACAGAATTAAAAAGGCATCGGCACAATTCAGATATATTTCAGCAAATTTTGGGTCCGTTATAGCTAATTGTTTAAATCGTTGATAGGTATTGTTAATTCCTTTTAAGTTCAAACTGACCGCAAATAGTCGGGCGCCGTCAACCAATGGCATGATTGCTTTTCTTTTTATATCAAATTTGCCTTTATTTTCTCCTTCTTCTTCAAGATTAAATTTCTTGAAAAAATTAAGTGGTGGACTTTTCCTTAAAGTATCGTTCCCAAGAAAATCAAAGAATAAGGCGTTGTTCTTAGTATTCTTGAAGATTACTTCATTCAAATTGTCTTCTATTTTACTTTCACCAATCACAAATTCATAATCAAAGAATATACTGCTTATGTCATTTGATTTTTCCCCAGGTGTCTTCATCCAACTGTTGTATTGCTTTATCCAGTCTGACATCGATTTACACCAAAGCATATTGCTTGCCATATGTCCGTGTGGACAATAGTTATAGCCAACTTTCTCTAATATAGCTGTAGCTCTTTTGGCTAATTTTAAGAAGTAATCCTTAACGTCCCTGTAATTTTCAGCTGCGACATCTTCAAACACCAAAAAACTATCCTGATCGGTCAATAAAAACTGCTCTTTTCTTCCTTGGCTGCCAATGCTAAACCAGGCGTATCGGGCAGGAGGTGAACCTAAATCCAGGATTGCCAACTCAACAGAGCGCTTTATAATTGCTGTAATAATTTCTCCTGAAATATTATAGATATGCGGTAACGGAATATTTTTCGCAATAGAAGTCTGAATTAAATCGGTCAATTTTTCTCTAACCAGTTTAAGTTCTTTAGGAGAGTGTGAACGTTTAATTTCTTTAATCAGAACACCAGGATTGTTAGCCTGAGCGACAATCAAGTCATGTTCAGAAATAACACCTTTAACATCTGATTTGTCTGAACCATCGGCAGTTACACACAAATGACTTACATTATTCTTTAACATCAAAAGCTGCGCTTCGGCAACCGAAACATTTTCAGGAACGGTTATTACCGGCGAAGACATTATTCTGTCGATTGTTGAAATAAGAGGGAATCTACCGTTAGCTATTTTCGATCTGAAATCACTGTCTGTAATAATTCCAATTGGATAGTTCTGATTGGTAACAATGACATTATCTGCCATATTTTCTGTCATTAACTGTGCCGTATCCTTAGCCAGAGCATTAATAGCAACCTTTAAAGGCGATTTATTATATGCAAGCGATTGAAAATATTGTATTTCGGGCTGTTGGTTTTCTGTATAAACGTTATCAGTAATAAGCTTCCCGCGATTTTCTTTATCAAATGGATTTCTGGTATTTGTAGCAAAACTTTCTAATAAGAAGTCCAAGACCTGGGGATTCTTGGCAACAAAAGGTTTAAAACTGTTAATAGGAATGGCATAAACAATACTATCTTCACGGGCCTTGGCCGTCATCATATAATTGTTCTTTGCAAAAAAAGGACGAAGACCAAAAACATCACCGGGATAACATTTGTTTAATAATGTTTCCTCAGCATCTGCAATAACAGTGAGATTAATCACTCCGGAAGCAACCACATAAAAACTATCATGGAGTTTGTCATTAATTTGAAATAAGATTTGATGCTTATCTAAATTTACAACACCAATACTTGTAGCAACCTGAATCAGTTCGTCATGAGTTAAATAATTGAATGGTGAATATTCTTTTAAAAAGTTGGCAATATTTTCTGCAATTGAATTACTCATGCGGAAGTTTATTAATAAATGTGATGTACAAAAATACTAAAGCATATGAGAAGAAGAAGCCAATTACCAAAAAGATTTAAACAACCAATTGTGCATTATTTGGCATATTGTTTTAAAAAACTTTATTTTACATAATATAAATTATAGTTTAAAAACAATACATTTTTTAAAAAAAGTTTTGAATTTGTTAACTAACTGTTTTTCAATCGCTATAAATCCCTTATTTAAATTATAAGTTTTAAAAATTTAATTCTCTATATAATTTTCCAATCGCCAAAGTGAGTTTGACTTTATAATCTTCAACAAGCCATTCTCGGTAATTTTTACTGGTTTTACCTAAACAATTGACGTACTTTTTAATACGGCTTTCAATATCATCTGATAACAATTTAGAAAGCATTCGCGCGCCGACAAGATCCTTTGAATTCTCAACGCACATTTGGGCATGTTGCAGTACTGATTTTTCTATTACTTCCTTCGCACGCAAATTCATTGCGGTTACTCTTTTGAATTCTTCTTCAATATCCATAGAAACATCTGCTGTTTTTGAAAACATCTTCCGGACACTTTCGGGCATCGTATATCTGAAGTTGTTTTCAATTTCAGCATCATCACGCAGGCTTTCTAAATAATATTCGGGTGATTTAAAAATATGCTGCCAGTCAACCGGGTCATTCCATAAACCAAAACGCAGTGCGTTGTTTCCTAAATCAATGACTATGAATTCATCTTTGCCGGGCAATTTTCTCGAACCACGCCCAATCATTTGAAAATATAATGTTAGAGATTTGGTGGCACGGTTCAATATTATGCTTTCTACTGTGGGCTCATCAAAACCTGTGGTTAAAATCCCAACGGATGTAAGAATCGCATCCGGAGTTTTTTTGAACCAATGCAGAATTTCTTTTCGGTCTTCAACTGAAGTTGTATTATCAAGATGCCTTATTCCGTAACCGGCTTCCTTGAAAGTTTCATATACATATAAAGATGTATGGATTCCGTTATTGAAAATAAGCGTCTTTTTTCCCAATGATTTTTCAGTATAGGCATGCATCAGCTTTTCCTGCATTACCATATTTGTATACAAATCATCAGAAGACTTAACAGTATAATCACCATTTATTCCGACTTTTAATGATGTCAATCCAACATCATAACTATAGGTTGTTGCCTTAGCCAAAAAGCCTTTATCAATAAGTGATTGAATAGTGTCACCTACAATAAGTTCGCTATAATTATGATGCATCGGCAACTTAATATTTGAACTCAAAGGTGTTGCGGTAACTCCGAGAATAAATGATTTTTTGAATTGGTTCAACAGCTTTCGGAACGAATTGTAATGAGCTTCATCTATGATTACCAAACCAACATTATCAATTTCTAATTTTTCGTCGTTCAAACGGTTTTTAAGTGTTTCCACCATAGCAACAAAACAAGAGTATTCATCCTGATCAGGTAGTTCCTTGATGTTGCTGTTGATGATTTTGTTTTTAACCTCAAATCCGTTAAGCATTTTAGAAGTCTGCTTGCAAAGCTCTATTCGATGTGTTAAAACCACTACTTTTTTATCATGCTTTGATAAGTAGCGTCTAACGATTTCCGAAAATATTACTGTTTTTCCGCCTCCGGTTGGCAATTGATACAACAAATGATGATCGCTTGGCGCATTATCTAACCGGTCAAAGATTTTGTCAATATCGCCTTTCTGGTAACTGTAAAGTTCCTTTTTTTCTTCAATTTCGTGTATAAAATCTTTTTGAGACATAGCGATTTGTACAATTTTGCAAAAATACGTCTAAAAAAGTGTTGTCCCAAAATTTAATCAGCTATTTGCAAAAACTTATCATCTACTTTTTAACAAATACAGGCTACTTTATCGTTTCTATTCTGCTTAATTGATGATATTGGTTATTTTTGCAGTATAAATTACACTCATTAGAAATGCATAAACTTGTAGAAAGAATATTTAACTGGTGTTATTCCTTATTAAAAAAATGGGATTTTGGCGAAACGCTCTCGGCTTACATAAGCCTTGCAGTCAACATAATTATCCTTGGGATTCTATCCTATTTAATTTATCTGCTTTTCCGGTTTGTATTAGTTCGAACGATGATTATTATTGCCAGAAGAACAAAGACACGATTTGATGACTTATTGGTTTCAAATAAAACGGCCAAATATATTGCACATTTAATTCCCCTACTCTTTATCTATAAATCGGTTCCAATCATCCTTGACAATTTTGTTTATTGGGAATCCGTATTCGGAAAACTGGTTGAAATTTATATTGTTTTATTAAGTTTATGGATTATCAAAACCATTCTCAATGCCCTGCGCGATCATTTAAAAACCGATCACAAATACAGCGACAAGCCAATAGACAGTTACATCCAAGTAATCATGATAGTGCTTTGGATTTTCGCTTTTATTTTTGTCATTTCCAAAATCTTTGATATCACAACCGGAACAATGCTTGGCACTTTTGGAGCTGTTTCGGCTATTATCATTTTAATATTCCGCGATACCATTTTGGGTTTTGTGGCAAGTGTTCAGGTTTCATTAAACGATATGGTTCGCATTGGAGACTGGATAACGTTTGACAAATTTGGCGCCGATGGAGATGTTATTGAAATTAACCTTGCTACTGTTAAGGTTAGGAATTTTGACAATACAACGACTACCATTCCAACCTACAGCATGATTTCAGATTCTTTCAGAAACTGGCGTGGTATGCTGAATTCGGAAGGAAGACGAATCAAAAGACATATCCTGATTAAAGCAAATACTATTCGTTTCTTAGATGAAAATGAACTTGCCGAATTGAAAAAAATACAATTAGTCAGCAGCTATATTGAGCTACGACAAACGGAAATTGACAAGTACAACCAAACTCATAAAATTGACAAATCGGTTTTGGTCAACGGAAGGAATATGACCAACTTTGGTTTATTCAGAAAATACATCACTCAATACTTAAGTCAGTACCCTGGGCTGAATAAAGACATGATATTGCTCTGTCGGCAGCTGCAACCTACTCCACAAGGAGTTCCATTGGAAATTTATACATTTTCCAGTGATAAACGTTTTGAAAATTACGAATATATAATGGCTGATATTTTCGACCATATTTTTGCTTCAATCCGTTATTTTGATTTAGAAATTTACGAGATGCCGTCAGGAAAAAGCGACTTTGTAGAATAAATTATATCATTCCAATCAATAAAGCTTAAAAAAGTTGATTATTAATTGGAAACATTTATATTTGTAACGATTTTAACATTATTATTGATAATTGCAAACCTTGCCAAATGAAGAAATTATTACTACTATCGATAACAGTTTTTTGCTTTTCGTTATCAGCAAATGCCCAGAAAAAAGACAAAAAGAAAAAAACAAATGATTTAGAGCTTATATCTGCTGAACCAGACAAAGAATTGGTCGGAGAAACCTTCAATAGATGGTCGATCGAAGCTGATTTTGGTCAGGCTAAAGGTTCTAAACCATATACCGATGGATATTACGCAAATGATCCGGGTAAATTCTTTGGAAATCTAGTTATCAATCATGTTGGTTTTGGTGCAAGATATATGTTCAGCCCAAAATTTGGTGTTAGAGGTTATTTTAATTTTGATAATCTTCAGGAACAACAAGACGCAGGTAGTTTACCTTTTCAAATGAAACACGTTCAATTCTCTGGTGAGGGAGTTGCCAATTTAATCCGATTATTTGATATTCAGAAGCAAGCCGGAAGATTTGGATTATTATTCCACTTTGGTTTCCAGGTATCTCGTATGCAACCGGGAATCGGACCATATAAAGATGTTCACGAATGGAACGGTGGTGTTGTTGGTGGATTATCGCCACAATTTAGAATTTTCAAAAACGTAAGTATTTTTGGGGATGTATCTGTAAACTCTAATGTGAGACAACATTTCAACTGGGATGGTCAGACTTTCTCAGAAGCAAAAAATAACTTAACAGGAAGTTTATTCAGAACTACTTTTGGAGTTTCTGTTGCTCTTGGTAAAGGAAAAATCCACGGAGACTGGGCTATCATACAAGATAAAAACGACAAACGTTTAGATTCATTGAACAACAGAATAGGAGAAATTGAAGAGTTGATGAACGACAGCGATAAAGACGGCGTGCCTGATTATTTAGATGTTGAACAAAACTCAATTGCCGGTGTTGCCGTTGATACTAAAGGAAGAATGGTTGATAAAAACAATAATGGTGTGCCGGATGAGCTGGAAAAATATGTTAACAATTCTATTTCAAGCAACAATAACACTACGTCAGCTGCTGCAACAGAAAACGCTATCTTAAGACTTATTAACGAAGGATACATTGCTGCTTATTTTGAAATTGGTAAATCTACACCAAACGCATCTTCTACAGCTAACATAGGATTTATCCTGAATTACCTGAAGAGTGCTCCGGATAAAACTATCGACATTACAGGTTATGCTGATGAAGTCGGAAGCACCGAATACAACAATAAATTGGCAGGTGAAAGAGCTCAGGCAGTTAAGGCAATCTTAGTAAAAGCCGGAATTAGTGAATCAAGAATAAACATCTTGTCTAATGGAGAAGATAAATCTGTAGATAAGAAATCTGATTGGGCAAGACGTTTGGTTCGTAAGACTGTTTTCAAAGTAAAATAATTAACAATTAATTATTAATAACTAAAAAAATCCTCTGTTTTTCAACAGGGGATTTTTTTTAACTTTAAAATATTCGATAACAAACCTATAAAACACCCCCCATGGAAGCAGCCAGAGACAATAATGTTCTTGAATTAAGAGGAGAAGCCTTAGGAACAATTACCAATCAATCTTCGAACGAAGAAATATTTCAAAACAAAACCCTCCGCCCCATTTTAAAACTGCAAAACGATTTATTTATACAAGTCTTTATAAATTATGCCGCAAAACAAAAAGGGGTATTCTTTAGCCTTACTCCCGAAAAAAAGATGGCTTATATAGAAAACGTTATCCAACGCGACATAAAGTTTAGAAACTCTTTAAAAGGGATGATTATTGCTTTTTTCACTCTGGATGAGTATGCCGAATACATTCAAATCTCATCAAACTTAAATAAACGTATGATGAATATGCTTATTGAACGGTTAAAAAGCAATATTCAGCTTATCGAACAATAATTTATATATTAACAAATCTTAAAATCAACTGCCGATTTTAATCGTTTTTTTAAAGATAATTTAAAAACTAAATATCTTTAAAAAGCATATCGCAATTGTTCTGTATTCCTTAATTTTTATGCAATTCACAACGATTTTTTCATTATAATTGTTAATCTAATGACAATTTATGAGAGAAGAATACTTTAAATGGCATTCGCCCAATTTGAATCGTGAAATTGAAATGCTTGTTTTTGGTCATGCCGGCTATCCGGTTATCCTCTTCCCTACTTCTATGGGAAGTTTCCACGAAAACAGGGATCAGGGTTTGATTGAAAGTGCACGCTGGTATTTAGAACAAGGACTGATTCAGATTTTCTGTCCTGACAGTATCGATAAAGACAGCTTCTACAACAAACGTATTCATCCTGTTCACCGTATACAAAATCATACTTGGTATGATAAAATGATTTGCCATGAAATTGTTGAACGTGTCAGAAATAATACTTGGTCAGGTAAGGTCGCCGTTGCCGGATGTAGTTTCGGGGGCTATCATGCAGTAAATTTTGCTTTCAGGCATCCGGGTTATGTAAGTCACATGTTCTCCATGAGTGGTGCTTTCGATATCAAGAGTTTTATGGATGGTCATTGGGACGACGATGTTTTTTATAATTCGCCCGAAGATTACCTTCACGGATTGAATGATGGTGAATTATGGAATATGGACATCATACTCGGGACTTCCAATTGGGATATTTGTTTTGATGCTAATTTAAGACTAAGCCGAATCTTAGCTGCAAAAGATGTTTCTCATTGGCTTGATATCAGGCAGGATCGCGAACACGATTGGCCCGTCTGGAAAGAAATGTTTCCACATTATCTATCAAGAATTAAATTTTTCTAAAACAAAAAACTAAGATATAAACAATATGAAAATGAAAAAGATTGGAATATTATTCGGAATGGAAGATACCTATCCGCAGGCATTCATAGACAGGGTTAACTCTAAAGGCGAAAAAGGCATTATTGCTGAAGCAGTTTCCATAGATAAGGTAATTCAAAATAAAGGTGGTGAATATGCTGTAATCATCGACAGGATTTCACAGGATGTTCCGTTTTACAGGGCGTTTTTAAAGAATGCGGCATTAACAGGAACAAACGTTATTAACAATCCCTTTTGGTGGAGCGCTGATGATAAGTTTTTTAATAACTGTCTGGCTGATACTCTGGGAGTACCGCTTCCGAATACTGTAATTCTTCCGTCAAATGAGCATCCAACTGATACCACATCCAAATCATTCCGAAACCTAAAATATCCGATGGATTGGGAAGGAATCTTTGATTATATCGGATTTCCTGCTTATATGAAACCTTATGCCGGCGGCGGTTGGAAAAATGTATATCGACTGGAAAACAAACAGGAATTTTGGGATAAACATCAGGAAACAGGACAATTGGTAATGTTGCTGCAGGAAGAAATTGTATTTCAGGATTATTACCGCGTGTATTGTTTGGGATGCAAAGATGTGCGTATTATGCCTTATGAGCCGAGAAATCCCCATCATTTAAGATACGTAGTTGAGAATCCGAATACAGATAAAAAATTAATGGCAACTATTAAGGATTATACGTTGCGACTTTGTAAAGGATTGGGGTATGATTTCAATACGGTTGAATTTGCCGTTCGTGACGGAATTCCATACGCAATCGACTTTGGAAACCCTGCTCCCGATGCAGAACTGACATCTGTTGGTGCTGAAAACTTCGAATGGGTAGTAGAAACATCAGCTAAAATGGCTATTTCATTTGCCAAAAAACAAAAACCGGGACAAAGCAATTTAACCTGGGGAACATTTATTAAAGACTCAGTAGCACAGAAATAAATTTCCTTGCTGATTAAACATGTAGAGTAATGAAGAGAGTATTACCAACATTTACACTTGGTGTAGAAGAAGAATATCAGATTATTGACCCTGAGACAAGGGATTTGCGTTCGCATTTATCCAAAATTGTTGATGGTGCCAAAATCATCTTAAACGAGCAGGTAAAAGCCGAAATGCACCAGTCTGTGGTCGAAGTCGGAACCAATATCTGCAAAAATGTTTGTGAAGCTAAAGATGAAATCCGCTTTCTAAGAAGTAAAATTGTAGAACTTGCAGACAAACAGGGATTGGT
>DBIH01000288.1 GCA_002296885.1 Flavobacterium sp. UBA807
ATAATGAATTTGGTTATCCTGTTATGGGAATTCCGGGAACGATTGACAATGATATTTTCGGTACAAGCCATACTTTAGGTTTTGACACCGCTTTAAACACAGTTGTCGAATGCATCGATAAAATCCGAGATACTGCCAGTTCGCATAACCGTCTTTTCCTTGTTGAAGTTATGGGGCGAGATGCCGGTCATATTGCCCTTAATGCCGGAATAGGAGCAGGTGCTGAAGAGATTCTTATTCCTGAACAGGACTTAGGTTTGGAAAGATTATTGGATTCTTTAAGAAGAAGTAAAGCTTCCGGTAAATCATCAAGTATTGTCGTTATTGCCGAAGGTGATAAAATTGGTAAAAGCGTATTCGAACTTAAGGATTATATTGAAGAAAACATGCCTGAGTATGATATCCGTGTTTCGGTTCTAGGACACATGCAACGCGGTGGAGCACCTTCTTGTTTCGACAGGGTATTGGCTTCGCGTCTTGGTGTGAAAGCGGTGGAATCTTTAATAGAAGGAAAATCAAATTTCATGGTCGGAATGCTCAATGATAAAGTAGCATTGACACCATTGGAAAATGCCATAAAAGGACATTCAGAAATCGACAGAGACTTACTAAGGGTTTCTGATATAATGTCAACATAACCCCCAAGTAATATTAATTAATAGAAAGAAAATAAAATGTCAAAAGTAAAATTAGGAATAAACGGTTTTGGTAGAATTGGAAGAATAGTTTTTAGAGAAACCTATAACCGTGATAATGTAGAAGTAGTAGCTATCAACGACTTGTTAGACGTTGAACATTTAGCTTATTTATTAAAATATGATTCGGTTCACGGGCGTTTCAATGGAAAAGTTGAAGTAAAAGAAGGAAAACTGTATGTTAATGACAGATTCATCCGTGTAACAGCTGAGAAAGATCCAAAACTTATCAAATGGGATGACAAAGATGTTGATGTAGATGTAGTTGCCGAATGCACAGGTTTCTTTACAACAGTTGAAACTGCAAAAGCCCACATTGACGGTGGTGCTAAAAAGGTAGTAATCTCTGCGCCATCTGCTGACGCTCCAATGTTTGTTATGGGAGTAAACCACACCGAAGCTAAAGCTACAGACTTGGTAGTTTCTAATGCTTCATGTACAACAAACTGTTTAGCTCCATTGGCAAAAGTAATCAATGATAATTTCGGAATTGTAGAAGGTTTGATGACAACGGTTCACGCTACAACCTCAACACAAATGACTGCTGACGGTCCGTCAAGAAAAGACTGGAGAGGCGGACGTGCTGCAAGCGTAAATATCATTCCGTCATCAACCGGAGCTGCAAAAGCGGTTGGAAAAGTTATTCCATCATTAAATGGAAAACTTACAGGAATGTCTTTCCGTGTACCTACAGTTGATGTTTCAGTGGTTGATTTAACTGTTAAAGTTGCTAAAGAAACTTCATATGAAGAAATCATGAAAGTTTTGAAAAATGCTTCTGAAAATGAAATGAAAGGAATTCTTGGATTTACTGAAGATGATGTTGTTTCTCAGGATTTTGTCGGAGATTCAAGAACTTCAATTGTTGATGCTAAAGCGGGAATCGGATTGAATTCAACATTCTTCAAACTGGTTTCCTGGTATGATAACGAATATGGTTATTCAAGCAAATTGATTGATTTATCGGTTCATATTGCCGGTTTATAATAATAGAATTAAGATTTACATAAATTCGTAATTCGTAATTCCTAATTCGTAATTAAATATGAAATTATTAGTTGATAGTGGATCTACCAAAGCCGATTGGATTGCCATTGATGACAACGGAAAAGTATTGTTCACTACACAAACGCTGGGTTTAAATCCGGAAGTTCTTGACAAGGCAGAAATCATCAACCGTCTTGACGATAAGTTTGATATTTCGCACAACAAGGACAAAGCAACGCATTTATTCTTTTATGGTGCCGGTTGTGGTACCGACAGGATGAAAAACTTTTTAAGCAAAGTCTTTGAGGAATATTTTATTCATGCAGCCGTTTCGGTTCATGAAGATACGTATGCAGCGGTTTATGCAACAACACCAAAAAATGAAGAAGCCATCGTTTGTATCCTCGGAACAGGTTCAAACTGCAGTTATTTTGACGGTAAGGTATTGCATCAAAAAGTACAGTCGCTGGGTTACATTGCCATGGATGACTGCTCCGGGAATCGTTTTGGGCGTCATTTATTAAGAGGATTTATGTTCAATAAAATGCCAAAAGAGTTAGCGCAGGAATTTGAAGAAGAATACAATGTCGACCCGGATTATATCAAGCATAATTTATATAAAGAACCAAATCCAAATGCTTATCTGGCAACCTTTGCTAAGTTTTTGATCAAACACAAGGACACCGATTTCTGTAAAAAATACATCTATGCCGAAATGGAAGATTTTGTAGAAAACTATATAATGCAGTTTGAAAACTACAAAGAGATTCCGGTGCATTTTGTTGGATCAATAGCATTTTATTTGGTAGATGAACTGAAAGAAGTATTAAGCAAATACGAAATAAAAGTTGGTAATGTACTAAGAAGACCAATAGATGGTTTGATTGCATACCACATTTTGAACAAATAAAAATTAAATCCCGAAGCTTTCGGGATTTTTTTATTTTTACTAAAAATAATTTATATGGAAATTGCCATCATCGCGCACGACGGAAAAAAAGCTGACATGGTTCAGTTCATCAATAAAAATAAAGCAATACTTCAAAAAGAAAACATAAAACTAATTGCGACAGGAACAACAGGAGGAAAGGTTGAAGCTGTAGGCATTAAAGTAAAAAAAATGCTTTCCGGACCGCAGGGCGGTGATGCCCAGATTGCGGCACGCGTTGCCGAAGGGAAAACCAAAATGGTATTGTTTTTTAAAGATCCAAACTCAAGTCATCCTCATGAGCCGGATATTAATATGCTAATCAGGATTTGTGATGTGCACAATGTTCCTTTGGCTACCAATGAAGCTACTGCTCAATTATTGTTATTGGGTTTGGACGAAATGAAATAAAAACTAAGTAGCTATTTTGTTGTTGCTGTTTTTTGTAGTTTATCATCCAGTATAAGGGCAATTGCTTTTTTTAAGTCTTCCAGTGAGATTGTATCGGTTTTCCAACCATAAGGATAGGTAAAATGAGCATCTTCTTTTTGCTCACAAAGAAAGTGCTTATTTCCGCCAGCCGTCTGAATAGTTTTCTCGACAGTAAATGTACGTTCTACCTTATCTCCGGTTTTGTTTAAAAGGAAAACTTTATACGAAATGTCCAAAACGTTTTTAGGATCTTCTAAGAATTTAAAGACCGTCAGCTTTTGCTTATTCCATTCATATTCATCAATGTTAACGCTTTTAAATTTCATTTCATCTCCTTTAAGCTCATTGTTTTTATATGCAGTCTTTAATAATTCAAAAACATTTTCAGCTTTAGAATATTCTTTTGCAGCATTATAGGCTTTAATGAGTTTTGAATAAACTTTATAATCTTTAGGTCTTAATGCTATTGCTTCTTCATAAGCTAATGCCGATTTCTGATAATTTTGAGTATAAGTATATTCGAGCTGTCCAATACTTAAAAGCGTGGCAACATAGTAATTGTTTTGATGGGGAATTTTTTCGGCAGCGATGCGATATAATTTAAGAGCTTTTTCCAAATCCTGTTTTCCATGCCAAATATAAGCCACCCAAAAGTAAGGTTCTCCGTATGTGTTTGGAAGCCTCGTAGCCTCTTCAAAATAGTCTAAAGCTTTATCTTCAAGCCCTTCGGATTGGTAAATCAATCCTTTTTGATTCATATATTCCTGATTAGTGGGCTCTTTTTGCAATGAAATATCAATTTCTTTTAATGCTTCATCATATTTTTTAAGGTAGGTGAGTGATACAGCTTTATAAAAATGGCTTATACCATTGTCAAAACCTTTTTCAATTGCTTTATTATAAAATTCGACAGCCTTAGTATCATTTTCCAAATGAAAAAAAGCATTTCCAATCATATACAATTCTTCGCCGTTCATGGAGCCGGCTCTGTCCTCCAACTTCACAAGAGCCTCAAAGTCCTTGTTGTTGTATAGCTCGGTAATTGTATTTTGCCCATAAATGGAAGAAAAGAGCAAAAAATTGGATATCAGCGTTGTTACTTTTATCATAATAGCTACTTTAGATTGCCAATACGTACTCAGATTACCGATTGTCACAGACGGGGTAATCTGCTGAGTAAAGGTAAACTTTTTTATTAAACAAAACCCAAGTATCTGATTAATAATGTGATATACCCTTTTTATTGGCGAGCCTATAGAAAATCGGCATGCGGAATAGGTTAACGCTTTTTTTTAATTTCCGTACTTTAAGCATTAATCACAAATCGTAGATTGGTTTTACTTTGTCACAGGAATTACGAATTTACTGCTGGTAAACCATTTTATCCTTAGTGGTTCATCAGCGTCTTTTATCGATTCATCACTGACATCTTTACCGGTACCATAATTAATCTGCCAGTCGGCAGATTTATTTACACCCAGAAGGATTACGATTCGGCTTCCTTTTTGTAACTGTCGGCATGCCATAAAATTATTTTCAAACGGAATGTTTTGCTTTTGATTCGGAATCAAAAGCTTTCTTTCATATCTATCCTTAGCCAAACTGGCGCGCTCTAAATTGTTGCTTAACGCAAAGTAAGTACCGTCAGGCTTTTTTTCGTAGAGCTGGAAAGTAATGTCCAAATCTTTTTTATTGATCTCAATATCAAAATAAGCTTTAGCATTTCCTGTGATAGCTAATGGTTCAGTAAGCGGTTCGCTTTCCAGGACCATCAGGTTCTTGTCTTCCGGAAGTGTTTTAGGTTCAATAGCAGCAAATCCACAATAGTTGTTGTCACTACTGGCCTTATAATCACTTCTATCCTTAAAATTTATTTCCTGAGGTACAAACATATCGGTATTCCCGGCAATAGTGGTTAGTTTGTTACCGTTTGAGATATAAAATGTAAGTTCATCATTATGCATTTTTTCGAGTGACGGAGCATGTTGCCAGATGTTGGCTCCCATTAACTGATAGTTTATCTTATCTTTTAGGATTTCGGGTTTAGGTCCTCCTTTTAAGGTATAATCAAACCATTGGTAAACAATCTCCTGAATAGGAATGTTGGCTACTTCATCTATTTTATAATCATTCAGGCTTGTTTTCGGATAGCCCTGTGCCCCCGAATGATCATAAGGGCCAATAATTAAATAATAATTATCATTCTTATTCCATTTTTGATATTGCTTGTAATAATACATGGCACCCAGTTGATCATCATCATAATATCCGGTTGTGGTTAGAATAGGAATATCAATGTTTGCAAATTCCTCCTTTTGGGGCGTCATATTCTGCCAAAAACTATCATAGGTTGGGTGCGACAGCCATCTTTGAAACAAAGTATTAGACCTGCCTTCTGTATTATCAAGTTGACGAAACGGAGTCCCCGAAGTATAATAGTCCTTAAACGTTTTGTTCCAATGGTTTTCATCTCCAAAATCTCCCATGTCGATTAGTTTATTATTGCTGACAAAATGAATCCACCGCAACATATAACTCATAAATACACCGTTGTGCATTGGGTAATCAATACCAACTCCAACCGAAACCTGAGGCACAATGGTCTTTAATGCAGGATGTTTGTATTTAGCGGCACTCCATTGGCTAAAGCCTAAATAGCTTCCACCAAACATTCCTATTTTGCCATTACACCAGGATTGTCTGCTGATCCAGTCAATGATTTCATAGGCATCTTTGGCATCATGTTCAAAAGGTTCAATATCATCTTTGCTTAGACGCTTACCGCGGGTATTGGCAACAATTCCCACATATCCTTTACTTGCAGCTTCTTTACAGTCAGCTTTATCAGATCCCGCATAAATGTTATATTTTAGAATAACAGGTAGTGGTGTTTCAGCATTTTTTGGTCTAACAATGGTTAAGGCAATGGTACCACCATCTTTCATTGTAAGCACTACATTTTCATCACTAATGTATTTGGCTTCGTCGATAGCTTTAAGCATTTCTTTAGCCTTGGGAAGGGTAGAACTGAATACGATATAACTGCAATAAAAGCGGCAAAGTTTTACTGCATCATCAATACTGATTTTATCTTTACCGGCTATGTTTTTTAATTTTGTATCGAGGTCATTTTTTAGCTGCTTTAAATCTTTCTCATAATATTGGTCAACCATCAACTTTCCTTCAGCATCAAAAGTTGGATATAGCTTTGCAAACTGTTTTTCAAATGATTCATTAATAGCTGCTTGACTTTTAGGATTAGACATCATTGTATTGCCATACCATCTAAAAGCTATTCCCAATGCTCTTAATTTAGTACTGTCGCCATATTCTTCCTGCGCTATTTCACGCAATAGTGGAGTCAGCGATTTATAATCCTTAGCAACAAGCTTTACCCTGAACAGATTGTCTTTGTAATCAGAATTGCCAGTCTTTTTATAGAGAGGAATGATTTTTTTTGCCATTACAGGCATGTAAATCGCCAAAGATACACTGTCTTTATGCTGATTTCGGGGGAAGTCAATTTGTTGTGATTGAACAGTATTTATCATCATTACACAGGAAATGAAGATAAATTTCATGAACGTTATTTTCATATCAATTTTTTTTGGATAATATTACTGAAATTAGTGCGAAAACAAAGAAGAATACTGTCGTTAACTACCGATTACTTCACGGCAATCATTGAGATTTCAATGTTGACACCTTTCGGTAACCCGGCAACCTGAACCGTTTCACGGGCAGGAGCAGTTTTTTCATCAAAATAAGTTGCGTATACACTGTTGATTCGGGTAAAATCGACCATATCCATAATAAAAATTGTTGTTTTTACTACGTTATCAAAGGACATATCAGCTGCTTCAAGAACCGCTTTCATGTTTTCCATAACCTGTCTGGTTTCGGTTTCAATATTATCCATAACCAATTCCATAGTTACAGGGTGCAATGCCACTTGTCCCGAAGTATAAAGTGTGTTACCAATCAGTACCGCTTGGCTATAAGGGCCGATTGGTGCAGGAGCCTTTTCTGTAAAGATTATTTTTTTCATGTCATGTTGATATTGTAATTATCGTATTGTTCGGTCAGCCTGATTTCGTTTATCCCATTTGATATCGCTTAGTACTCCCGCTTTTATCCCAATAAAAAATCCCCAATACGGATTGTTACCAAAAGGAACCCAGTTAAAGTCCATGCGCCAGCTCAACAAATCTCTTTCAAAACGAAGTTGTGTAAAGGTAACACCTTTATTTACAAAATCATATCCGGTAGAAGCACCGATTTTCCACTTAGGAGTTAGCGTGGTATTCATAGAAACCATCAATGAGTTTCCGGTTATTTTCTTCTCCCGATTGTTATTCGAATAGGTAAGGGAATAGGCAAGATTCAAATCCCAGGGCAGTTCATATTTAAAGAATTCGGAAGGTTTATCTTCAGTATTATCTTTATCGTCATCTTTAAACAAGCTCTGTCGCCTGTCACTCAAATCGGTATTACTGCCAAATAAATCGTCAGCACGCCCTCCATTTCTCTGACCTTGGGTGTTTTTCTTTTCTTCTATATCCTTGCTGGAGAATGAATAATTCAGTGTCATATTGGCACTGGTCATTCTGAATAAACTTCCACCATTGTCAATGTTCCAGGTATTGATTCTTTTACCGGCATTATTAATAGCATAAGGATCAAGGGTTGCTGCAAAATTGATATTCATCTTCTGCTTGAACAATTGAGTTCCGCCACTCACACGCATTGGCGACCATCGCAATGAATCGGCTGTAATGTCGTAGCTTGTAGAGAAGTTAAGGTTGTTTAACAGCATGATTTTCTTTGGTTCAGTTTTGGTTGAATCCTTATCGGTTACTTTCGCTTCAAAAGTATTGCTGAGGCTGAAACCTAAATTATTTGACATAGTTTGTCCCGGAGCACCAAAAATACCATTATCGAAACGAGTATATTTTACCATTGTTCCGCTACCATCAGAATCGTATGTATCGTAATATTTCGAAAAGCTAGGTGTATAATTGTATGAAATATTAGGGCGCATTACGTGGCGTATAGCTTGAATTTTTTTGTTTTCACCAAAATTAAAGGTACCATAAATGGTAGTTCCCAAACTTGAAGAAAAAGAATAAGTTCTAAAGGCATCAAATCCCTGAATATCGGTATCAACAACAGTGTTTTTAATTGGGTCATATTGTCTTTTGATGGTTTTCAGATACCAAACCTCATTGTAGTTTACCGAAGTAGTAGCACTGAAATATTTAAAGACTTTAAAGTTCGTACTCAATGGAATACTGTGCTGAAATCCAACTTTAGCATCCCTGAACATTTGTGGTTTGAAGAATAATGAATCGGTCGTGTTAATCCTGTTTTCACCTCTCAGGCTATACTGAAAATTGATGTTTTTAAATAAGCCTTTTTTGACACCGTCTTTAGGAGCAAAAGGATAAACCCTGTCAACGCTCAACTGCAGTGTGGGCAGTGTCATGTTTATCTGCTCTGTGTTGGTGTTCTGCGAATGTGTTGCCGTTAAAGATAAATTTACTTGTGGTATCCAGTTAAATGTTTTGGAATAAGAAATAGAAGAACTCAGCGTATTGTTTAGTCTTGATCCTACATTACTCTGATTGATGGAATTGACAAAATACTTACTACTTCCCAAATTTACCGAAGCTGAAAATCGCGAGTTAGGATTTGATTTTGCATCTTTGGAATGTGTCCACTGAATATTATAAATTTTAGTTCTTGAATAATCGGGATAGCCACGTTCACTGTTAATCAGGTTTTCAAAGCGTATATTAATGTTTCCTAAAAACTTATACTTTTTTGCGTATGATGACTGAAATCTCATCGCATAACTTCCATTGGTGTAATAATCGCCCAGTATGGCAAGGTCGTAATTATCACTGAGCGCAAAATAATATCCGCCATTTTGCAAAGAAAAACCTCTGTTATTGCTGTCATTATAGGAAGGAATAATCAGCCCCGAACGAGCTTTTTCGGTCATCGGAAAAAATGCAAAAGGCAATGCTAACGGCGTGGGAACATCGGCTATCACCATATTGGTCATTCCTACTACAACTTTTTTGCCGGGAACTAATTTTACTTTATTGGTTTGGAAATAATACTCGGGATTATCAATGTCCTTAGCTGTTGTAAAACGGGCACTTTTCATAAAGTAAACCGAATCATTTTCCTTTTTAGTAATGGCTGCTTTGACATTAAATTCGCCTTGATTGGTTCTGGAATTCCATACCAATGCTTTTTTTGTTTTGTAATTAAAGCGAATGGAGTCGGGTTCGACAACGTTAGTTCCCTGCTTAAAAACAGGCGATTGGATGTAAGCCCCGGTCGAATCCTTAATTCTTCCGGCATAAACTTCATTCTTCTGATAATCAAAAACAATGATCCCCGACTTTAATTCGATATCCTGATAATACAGCTCTGCCTTATCATAAAGAGTAACCAATTTTTTTTTCTGGTCAATCTTGGCATATTTTTCAGCTTTGTATTTTACTTTGTCCTCAAGCAATGGCTTTTTTACAATGCTTTCAGGCTTGATTTTTATCTCGTTTAGTTCTGAGGTTTTAGGATCGGTTTTGGTATCAGCTTTTGGGGTATTTTCCTGATTTTTAGCGGCAAAGGATTTCTTTTTTTTATTACCGTCTTGAGAATATGTTTTTGCGCTTCCCAGTGTTAGGAAAATTGTTAAAAAAACGATATAAAATAAGTTTCTTTGCAAAGGTTTAATACTATTTTTGTAGAAATATGGCTTGATTTTTGACGATGCAAACTTAAACAATATTTTGGGTCAAAAATAAGGAAATATTGGTATTATAGCCTTTCGGTTTTAATTAAAATTAACTTTTAAGTCGATGAGATTTATAAATAATATAAAAACCTGTTTTTCAGTAGTTTTTCTTTTTAGCATTTTGAACGTTATGGGGCAGACAAACTCTGAGAAGTTCATTATTGTTCTTGATGCAGGGCATGGAGGAAAAGATCCCGGGAATTCTTATCACGGTTATGTCGAGAAAGATATTGCACTTAAAACAACCATGAAAGTTGGAAAGTTCCTTGAAAAAGAAGATGGTTTTCAGGTGGTTTATACACGTAAAACAGATGAATTCATCGAATTAGTTGACCGCCCAAAAGTTGCAAACCGGCTTAATGCAAATTTGTTTGTTTCCATTCACTGCAACTCGGTTAAGAATTTTGAGCCTAAAGGAACAGAAACATTTGTTATGGCACTCAACAGAAGCGAGATGAATTTGGAAGTAACCAAAAAAGAAAATTCGGTTATTTTCCTTGAAGATAATTACAAAACAAAATACAAAGGTTTTGATCCTAATAAACCTGAAGTTGCAATAGGAGCTAAAATGCTCCAGGAAGAGAACTTAAACAGCAGTATAAGTCTTGCGACTAAAATTCAGGAGAACTTTACCAATAATTTGAACAGAAATACCAGAGGTGTTAAACAACAACCTTTATGGGTTTTGGATGCGGCTTCCATGCCCGGAGTTTTAATTGAGTTAGGTTTTTTATCTAACAATGAAGAAGGGGAATACCTGAATTCAGATGAAGGACAGACCGAAATGGCACGTCAGATAGCGAATTCAATTATTCATTACAAACACGAGTATTTTAACGAGCCTAATAATGGGGATGATGTAAAACAAGTTGTAAGGACATATAAACCCGAGCCAAAGCCTGAACCAAAAGAAGTTGTAGATACGACAACTTCAAAACCGGATGAAACTATAAAAGTTATACCCGGGCAGAGTTTGTATAAAATACAGCTTTTTGCAAGCTCAAAAAAGAAAGATGTATCCTCAAATGATTTCAAAGGGTTAAAAGACATTTCATATACATTTGAAAATAATCTTTACCGTTATTATTACGGAAAATCATATGACTTAGATTACGCAAGGAAAATGTGTAACGAAGCTAAAAATCAGGGATTCCCAAGTGCTTTTATAGTTGTATTTGCCGATGGAAAATCCTCGGCTTTAAAATAATAAAATTTACATTTTGAAACCAATAAAACAAATAAGAATATCTATAATAGCATCCTTTGCTATTTTGTTTTTTTCTAACACATCCTATTCTCAAAAATTTAAAGTTACCCTCGATGCCGGTCATGGTGATCATGATTATGGCGCAGTTTATCACGGACATATCGAAAAAAATATCACATTAGCAATTGTGCTCAAAGTGGGTAAGATATTAGAGAAAAATTCAAGTATTGATGTAATTTATACCAGAAAAACGGATGTCTTTATTGATTTGGTTGAACGTGCTAATATTGCAAACAGGGCTGATTCAGATATTTTTGTTTCAATACATTGTAACGCCAATCCAAACAATGCTGCTGATGGTAGTGAAACCTATGTGATGGGTATGTCTAAAAATGCTTCAAATCTTGAAGCGGCGAAACGTGAGAACTCGGTTGTGACCTTAGAAAAAGATTATAAACAAAAATATGAAGGCTTTGATCCAAAATCTCCTGAATCCTACGCAGGTATGG
>DBIH01000057.1 GCA_002296885.1 Flavobacterium sp. UBA807
AACAAATTGTCGAAGCCTTGTCGACAAAATGTTCAGGCTGCGTCGAGAAGTTGTCGAGGCTGCGTCGACAAAATGTTGAAGCCTTGTCGGGAAAATGTTCAGGCTGCGTCGACAAAATGTTGAAGCCTTAGGATTTTGAGCTTCGATATTTAAACGTTTAAAATTTTTATCGAAAGGGAGATACACTTTTAGTGTACATTTTTTGTTTCTCCCGTTATTATTTATATATTCGTTATAGTAAAACGATATAAATACCACATGTTTTACGATTTTTAATACCACACCCCAATACCCAGAAATTATTTTAGAAATGCCATTTTATGAGAATGGTAAAATGAAAGATTATTGGTATGTTTGAATAGACAAACCCAAAAATTACAATGACCAAACAAGCAAAAGCAAAAAAAGAAAAATCGATAGAGGAAACCCTTTGGGACTCAGCCAATAAATTAAGAGGAACGGTAGAATCCTCAGAATACAAGCACGTTGTTTTGGCGCTTATTTTTTTAAAGTTCGCAGGCGATAAGTTTAACGAACGCCGGAAGGAACTTATAAAGGAAGGAAAAGAAAAATTTTTGGAGATGCAGGAGTTTTATACGATGCAGAACATTTTCTACCTTCCCGAAAAAGCACGTTGGAGTACCATTATGGAATATTCTAAACAGAGCGATATTGCGTTACGGATTGATACTGCCCTGCATATCATTGAAAAAAATAACCCCTCGCTTAAAGGAGCCTTACCCGACAATTACTTCTCCCGTTTGAATATGGATGTGAGCAAGCTATCGGCATTGTTGGACACCATCAACAACATTGACACCACTAAAGACAAAGAGCAGGACATAGTAGGCCGTGTTTATGAATACTTTTTAAGCAAGTTTGCCATAGCCGAAGGAAAAGGGAAAGGCGAATTCTACACCCCAAAAAGCATTGTCAACCTGATTGCCGAAATGATAGAGCCGTATCGGGGCATTATTTACGACCCGGCTTGTGGCTCGGGCGGTATGTTTGTGCAATCCATAAAGTTTATTGAGAGCCACCACGGAAACAAACGTGAGGTATCTATTTACGGACAGGAATATACCAGTACGACCTATAAACTGGCTAAGATGAACCTGGCCATACGCGGTATTTCAGCAAACCTAGGGGATGTTGCCGCTGACACCTTTGGCAAAGACCAGCATCCCGATTTGAAAGCCGACTTTATTATGGCCAACCCACCCTTTAACCAAAAGGACTGGCGCGCTGCGGATGAACTGACCGACGACCCGCGTTGGCGGGGCTATGATGTGCCGCCTACCAGCAACGCCAACTATGGTTGGATTCTCAACATGGTGAGCAAACTCTCAGAAAACGGCGTGGCAGGGTTTATCCTCGCCAACGGTGCCCTGAGCGGTGGCGGTACCGAATACGAAATACGCAAAAAACTGGTAGAAAACGATTTGGTGGAGGCTATTGTGATTTTGCCTCAAGATATGTTTTACACTACCAATATCAGCGTGACGTTATGGATATTGAATAAAAACAAAAAAGAAAGAATTGTTCAATTACCGGAAGAAGTACGTAAGTACCGAAACCGAGAGCAGGAAATATTGTTTATGGATTTACGCCAAAGAGGTATTCCTTTTGAAAAAAAATATATCCAGTTTTCGGAGGAAGAAACTACAACTATTGCCAAAACATACCATACTTGGCAAACGGACAAAACCGCCTATCAAAACGAAGATGAATTTTGCTACGGTGCTTCTAAAAAAGAAGTGGTCGCTAAAGATTACTCGCTAGTCCCGAGTAAATACATTGCGTTTGTAAACCGTGATGAACAAGTTGATTATGATGTCAAGATGAGAGCCCTGCAACAGGAAATTACTACTTTACTGGAAGAGGAAGCACAATCCAAACTTGAGTTACTAACCGTTTTTAAAGAATTGGGGTATGATATCAAGTTATAAACGGTTAGGAGATTATATTAAGCCCAGAAAGGAGAAGAATGTTAATTTAACGGCGACTAAATTGTTGGGGATTAACATTGATAAATTTTTCATGCCATCCGTAGCCAATGTTATTGGGACTGACATGACAAACTACAAAATCGTTAAGAAAAATCAGTTTGCTTGTAATCGTATGCACGTTGGAAGAGATTACAGAATACCAATTGCATTATCAAGAGAATCAGAGGACTTTATGGTATCTCCTGCTTATGATGTATTTGAAATAATAGATACAAAATATTTACTGCCGGAATATTTAATGATGTGGTTCAAGAGAATTGAATTTGACAGAAACGCTTGGTTTCATACTGATGCAGATGTCAGAGGAGGTTTGCCTTGGGAAGCTTTTGCTAATCTAAAGCTACCCATTCCATCCCCAAAAGAACAACAACTAGTAGTAAACGAATACCATACCTTGCAAAAACGGATTGATTTGAATAACCAATTGATTGCTAAGTTGGAGGAAACAGCGCAGACGATTTATAAGCAGTGGTTTGTGGAGTTTGAATTCCCCGATGAAAATGGAAAACCTTATAAAAGCAATGGTGGAAAAATGATGTGGTGTGAAGAGTTGGAAAAAGAGATACCGGAGGGTTGGGAATATACTTCTTTAGGTAAAGTCTCGACTTGTCTTGATTTCAAAAGAAAACCACTTTCTCAAGAAGAAAGAGAATTAAAAAAAGGAATTTATCCATATTATGGAGCAATGTCAATCGTTGATTATATTAATGATTTTTTATATGACGGTGATTATTTACTCTTTTCGGAAGACGGTGCAAATATTATTGATAAAAATGGCTATCCTGCTATCCAATTTGTTTGGGGTAAATTTTGGTTAAATAATCATTCCCACATTATAGACGGAAAAGGTTTTATAAGTATTCAGTTTTTATATAATTCACTATTAAAAACAAATGTGTCTGATATTGTAACTGGTGCCGCACAACCAAAAATTAATCAGCAAAACATGAATGGGATAATGATATTAATTGGAAATGAAGCAATTCATGATGATTTTAATAAAATAATTAAGCCTGCTTATCATTTGTTGAAGAATTATAAGAATGAAAATCAAAAACTAGAAGAATTAAAGGAATTGTTGTTAGGGAAAATGGCAAAGGAAAACTAAAATAAATTGTTCGTTATGAATTATTACTATCAAATAATATTTATTGGAAATAATGATGGAATTATTGTTAGCATCATGAATCTTATTTTTAAAAAAGTGTTAGAACTGGATATGCCTGTTGAAATAATTAAAATTATTGATTCTAATTCTTTTTCAAATGAATATCAAGGTAATCAACCAGCTTTTGTTTTCTATATCGGTGACAAGAATGGCGACCATAAAGATGTTGATATAGCTGAAAAGTTGGTTAAAGATGGTAGTATGATATTACCAATCTATTTCGGGGATTACGAGGGAGCATTTTATAAAGAAATTCCGGAGATGCTTTATAACCAAAATGGTATCCGATATTCAGGTAGTGATTTAAATAGAATAGCCGACACTGCGCTTGAATCTTTAGAACTTTTAAGAAGTACACGTAAAGTTTTTATAAGTTACAGAAGGAT
>DBIH01000071.1 GCA_002296885.1 Flavobacterium sp. UBA807
CGATGAAAGTCAGTACCGATGGTGTGTTGCTCGGCACCTGGTGTCCCATTGACCATCACCCGTTTTCGGTTTTGGACATTGGCGCCGGAACCGGAATTTTATCTTTGATGCTTGCGCAAAGAAGCCAAGCTGAGCAAATCGATGCGCTTGAAATTGATGAAAACGCATACGAACAATGTGTTGAAAATTTTGAAACATCACCCTGGAGTGATAGATTGTTCTGCTTTCATGCCGGTTTGGACGAATTTATGGATGAGCCTGAGGATTTATACGACATCATCATTTCGAATCCGCCTTTTTACAGCGAAGATTACAAAACCGAAAGCGAACAGCGCGATTTAGCCCGATTTCAGGATGCCTTGCCTTTTGAACATCTGATTGAAGCGGCTCATTTACTGCTTTCAGAAAATGGGATTTTTGCTGTCATCATTCCGTTTAAGGAAGAAGAAAAATTCATTTCGTTGGCCGCAGAATTTGATTTATTCCCATTCAAAATCACTCGTGTAAAAGGAACACCAACTACTGAAATCAAAAGAAGCTTACTTGCTTTTTCATTTACCAAAAAAGAACCAACCGAAGACGAACTCACTATTGAAACCGCCCGTCATCAATACACCGAAGATTATATCGCTTTGACAAAGGACTTTTACCTTAAGATGTAAGTTTAACTTTTTGTATCAGAACTTTTAACAAACTCTTCTGATTTTAATTTTGACTATTTGACTAATTTTAGTAATCCAACTAAAACCTTCAAATTACATGTCAAAAATTACTCCCCTATTATTTTTTTTGATTTCAGGCATCTGCTTTTCGCAAACAAAACTCATTCACGGAAAAGTTTTATATCTGAATACTTATCAGGAGAATATTGATATCATTAATTTCAACTCAAAATACATGACCCAAACCAATAATTCGGGCGACTTTACCATTGAAGCAAAAGTTGGAGATGTTTTGATTTTCATGTCTGAACGTTTCGTCGATCAAAAATACAAGCTCACTTCCGAAGATTTTAAAAAACCCGTATTAACAATTACACTGGTTCAAAAACCTATTCCACTCAATGAAGTAGAAATAGCGCAGGTAAAGGCAGTAAAAGTAAAATCCGTTTCCTATAATGATGTCAAAATGGCGAAGATTCAGAAAGATGCTTCGCGTCCTAAGGTTGAAGGAGTTTACACGGGTGAAATGGTTAATGGTGTTGATTTTATACAGATTGGAAAAATGATTGGAAAACTGTTTAAAAGTGACAAATCGAAAGAGAAAAAAACGGAGGTCGTGAGTTTTAAGGATTATGCCAAGTCCAATTTTAATGAATCTTTCTTTTCAAAAACGCTCAAGGTAGCTCCTGAAGATACCGCACGGTTTATTGAATATTGCGATGCTGACCCAAAATCAAAAACAGTAATCGCGACCGACGATGAGCTCACTATTTTGGAATTTTTGTTAACCAAAAAAGCCGAATTTGATAAACTGAAATAATTCTCTTTCAAAACTGTATCCATAGCCCGGATAGCAGTGAAAATCCTTTTTTATTGCTTTTAAAGAAAATCATCTCGACTGCGCTCGATGTGACAAAGCAATAAAAAGATTGTAACGAATAGCCGGAATAGCTCCTAAAAATTATACTAATTCTTCATGGGAATTTCGATTAAGATTCTTTAGCTTTGCAAACGTTTTCGTTAAAAACATATTTTATGAAATGGCATAAGCCATTACATGTGACCGAAAAAAAACAAAAATTAAAGACACATGAAACCAGATTTATTTCAAGCTCCGGATTACTATTTGTTAGATGATTTATTGACCGAAGAGCACAAATTAGTTCGTGATTCTGCCCGTGCGTGGGTAAAACGCGAAGTTTCTCCAATTATAGAAGAGTATGCACAACGCGCTGAATTCCCGAAACAAATCATAAAAGGTTTGGGAGAAATTGGCGGCTTTGGGCCTTATATTCCGGAAGAATACGGGGGTGCCGGTTTGGACCAGATTTCGTACGGTTTGATCATGCAGGAAATTGAAAGAGGGGATTCTGGTGTTCGTTCGACTTCATCGGTACAATCGTCTTTGGTGATGTATCCTATTTGGAAATTCGGAACCGAAGAGCAACGCAAAAAATATTTACCAAAACTGGCAACCGGTGAAATGATGGGCTGCTTCGGATTAACGGAACCTGATTTTGGTTCGAATCCGAGCGGAATGGTAACCAACTTCAAAGACATGGGCGACCATTATTTATTGAATGGTGCTAAAATGTGGATTTCTAATGCGCCATTTGCCGATATTGCTGTGGTTTGGGCAAAAGATGAATCAGGGAGAATTCACGGATTGATTGTAGAGCGCGGCATGGCCGGTTTTACAACTCCGGAAACGCATAACAAATGGTCGCTTCGTGCTTCGGCAACAGGTGAATTGATTTTTGATAATGTAAAAGTTCCAAAAGAAAACCTGATGCCGGGAAAATCGGGATTGGGTGCACCAATGATGTGTTTGGATTCGGCCCGTTACGGAATCGCATGGGGAGCCATCGGAGCAGCTATGGATTGCTACGACACAGCTTTACGTTATGCTAAGGAAAGAGTTCAGTTTGACAAGCCAATCGCCGGAACGCAATTACAGCAAAAGAAATTAGCCGAAATGATTACTGAAATCACTAAAGCACAATTATTAACCTGGAGATTGGGTGTTTTAAGAAACGAAGGAAAAGCTACAACCGCTCAGATTTCGATGGCAAAAAGAAATAACGTTGACATGGCCATTCACATTGCGCGTGAGGCACGTCAGATTCTTGGCGGGATGGGAATTACAGGCGAATATTCGATCATGCGTCACAGTATGAATCTGGAATCGGTAATTACGTATGAAGGAACTCACGATATACATCTTTTAATCACAGGTGCTGATATTACGGGTATTCCGGCGTTTAAATAATAGAACAATAGAAAAAAATAATACCAAATGCTTCTCTTTTACGGGAAGCATTTTTACTTTTACATCGATTCCAACGCTTGGAATCTTCAAAACGTATTTCACCAAAAAAGCTATGAATATCTCGTCAATCAATCAAAAAATCCAACCACAAAAAGACGTCTTGCTCAACCACTCACTTTACGGAAAGGTAAAAAGCATAGACGATTTGCACCACTTTTTGGAAAGCCATGTCTATGCCGTTTGGGATTTTATGTCGTTGTTGAAAGCCTTGCAAAATAAATTAACCTGCACATCAACTCCATGGTTTGCTTCCGCTAATCCTGAAACACGCTACTTGATTAACGAAATTGTTTTGGCAGAAGAAAGCGATTTAACTCTTGACGGAAAGCGCTTGAGCCATTTTGAAATGTATGTTGATGCCATGAAGGATTGTGGCGCGCAAACATTAGAACTGGAAGCCTTTCTGCAAAATGTTATCGACACAAAAAATGTTTTCATCGCAATAAAGCAAAGCGATTTACATCCGAAAATAAAAGAATTCCTTGACTTTACTTTCCGCGTTATCGAAGAAGGAAGTGCTCATAAAATCGCTGCTGCTTTTACTTTTGGGAGAGAAGATCTTATTCCGAATATGTTTACTGAGATTTTGAAAAACTTCCAGAAAAACTTTCCTGAAACGGATTTGTCACAACTGATTTATTATTTCGAAAGACATATCGAATTGGATGCCGATGAGCATGGTTCAATGGCAATGCAGATGATAACAGAACTTTGTTTGGATGACAAAGAGAAATGGAAAGATGTTGAAGAAATTTCAATTCTGGCACTCGAAAAGCGAATTGGGCTTTGGGATGCAATTGAAGAAAAAATAGTTCAAAAACCGGAATTGGTTTAGAAAAAAATCAGGTTAACCTACAAATAATTCGAGTTAATCGCATTTCTTATTCCGTTGAAAATATTCTAATTATATTTGATTCGAAGAATGAAATCATGAATAATTCGACGCGTTTCTTTTTGATAAACCTCTTAGGATGTCTTGCCTTTTTAAGCATTCCTGTCTTTTCTTCTCCCGATTTTGATCAGGGATGGAATTTGATTTACATAAGTCCTTTTCAAAAGTCTTTCGTTCGATTTTTCATTCTCTTGGGCTTTTTCTATGCTTTTTATTATTTCTTCATTCCAAAATTCTATTTTGGCAATAAAAAAATACTTTTTGGTTTTGCTTTATTGTCTTCTTATGGAATGTTGATTGGTGTGACCGAAGCTGTTTTTGGTGATACTATGAAAATGCCGAGTCCTTCACGGAACTTTGGACCGCCGCCAAACAATCACCCAATATTCTTTGATTCCCAAATATTGATTCCGTTTTTATTAGTAATTGCTCTTGCTTTTCTGATTAAAATCAATGCGCGTCTAACCGAAATCCATGACGAAAAACTGAGTGCTGAAGTGTCCTACCTAAAAGCACAAATCAATCCGCACTTTCTTTTTAATACGCTAAACAGTTTGTATGCTCTAACTTTGCAAAAATCGAACGAAGCACCAAATGCGGTTTTGAAACTATCGAGCATTATGCGTTATGTGGTAACCGAAAGTTCTCAGGATTTTGTGGCATTAGACAAGGAAATCAATTATATCAAAGATTATATCGAATTGCAAAAACTGCGTTTAGACAGCAGTGTATCGCTTTCTTTTGAAGTTCACGGCACAACAACAGGAAAAGCAATCGCTCCATTAATTTTGATTCCGTTTATCGAAAATGCTTTTAAATATGGCATCAATCCGGATGCGGATTCGTATATCAAAATAGCGATTTCTGTTGAAAATCAATTGTTGCAGATGAATGTAAAAAACGCCATTGCTGCGACGGAAATTGATGAAGAATTTAAAACTGAAGAAGGGTTGAAAAATACTCAAAAGCGTTTGGATTTAATTTATTCGGGTAAATATGATTTAGAGGTTACCGAAGACGGAAAAGAGTATGATGTGAACTTAAAAATTGAACTGGTATGATTCGCGCTATTGCCATAGATGACGAGCCATTAGCATTGCAGATCATCAATTATTTCTGTGAACAGATTGATTATGTTTCGCTTGATAAAACATTTACCCAACAGAATGAAGCGTTAAAGCATCTGAATAAATATCCAGTTGATTTGATTTTCCTTGACATTCAGATGCCCAATAAAAACGGGATTGATTTCTACAAATTATTGGAAAGCGATGTGATGGTAATTTTCACAACAGCACACAGCGAATTTGCTGTTGAAGGTTTTAATGTAAATGCTACCGATTATTTATTAAAACCATTTTCTTTCGAGCGTTTTGAAGTTGCCGTTCAGAAAGCACGCAACGAATATCAGTTTAAAAACAATAATTCTGTTCAAACACACTTGATGATTCGTGCCGATTATAAATTGCACCGTATTGAATTTGAAGACATCGTTTTGCTTGAGGGATTAGACGATTATCTTCAGATACACCTGAAAAACAAGACCAAAATCGTAGCCCGGATTTCGATGAAAAGCATTTTGGAAAAACTTCCGTCAACTAAATTCATCCGTGTGCATCGTTCCTATATCATTCCGATTGCCAAAGTAAAAACCATTCAGAATAGAGTTATTCAGATAGATGATTTTTCAGTTCCTATTGGCGATACCTATAAAGATGAAATTTCTAAATTTTTCCAATAAATGCTTCCTCAGGCTTCATCACAAATATATAAAGCACAGCTTCGGTTTCATGATGAAGATGAAAACTACCGTTGCTTATCAACGCTGAATTTCGGAAATTATTTTGATGAAAACCGCAAAGCTTTTGGCAATCTGAAAGTGCTGAATGACGAAACGCTTGCTCCGCAGCAAACAAAATCTTTTTCGGCAGAAAAAGGTGAAAACATAATCCTGATTCCACTTGTCGGGACAATTGATTATTCGGATGATTTTGGAAATAAAAATTATATTAAAACCGAAGAAATACAAGTTTTGGAAGTTTCTGAAAAGGGAAATTTCAAAACCCGGAATCCTTATGAAACCGAGCTAATCAATTATCTTCAAATCCGTTTGGAATCAGATTCGGGCAATCAAAATTCATTTGATAAAAACCATTTCGATTTTGGAATCCCAAATGAATTGTTTACTATTCTAAGAAATGAAGGTTATAGTATTTCAATTGGAATTTTCAGCGGAAGGTCAGAAGGAATTTATCATCTGAAAAACAAAAGCAAAGGAGCTTTTGCCTTTGTCATCAATGGTGCTTTTGAATTTCAAAACCGATTGCTGGAATCAAGAGATGGTTTATCCATTTGGGATGTTTCTGAAATTGAGTTTGAAGCTTTGTCGGAAAATGCTATTCTATTACTCATAGAAACTCGTTTAAAGTAATTCTTTACCGCTCTGAAAACTGTGTTTACCTCATTTATTTTGATTAACAGATAATTAGACAGAATTTTGAATTGTAAATTTTTGAGATATGGAAAGAAAAGACTTTTTAAAGAACAGTATTGGTTTTCTTGGTTTGGCTGTTGCAGCCCCAAGTATATTAAGAGCCAGGGAAGCAGTAAATCCACAAGCTTCAGAAAGTGCTTTAGCTTGTTCGGTTACCAATAGTGAAACTGCTGGTCCGTTTCCAACGCACACGCCTTCTTCCTTAGTAAGTTCAAATATTATTAGCGATAGAACAGGTGTGCCATTTACGATCAACATCAACATCATGAACATTAATGCGAATTGTGGTGCTTTACAAGGAGCACTTGTTGACATCTGGCATTGTGATAAAGACGGCTATTATTCGGAATACGGCGGAACAGGAATGCAGCCTCAGGATTTTACCGCTTATCACTTCTTAAGAGGAAGACAAACTACAGATGCAAATGGCTTGGTGAGTTTTACCTCTATTTTCCCAGGCTGGTACTCAGGCCGTGCAACGCATATTCACGTACATATTTATAATGCTGCAGGAACATCTTTATTGGTTACCCAAATTGCATTCCCTGAAGGAACTAACAGTGCGGT